>NZ_DAIRTR010000109.1:0-10042 GCF_036803785.1 Pelomicrobium sp.
TCCCGGCCCACATCGTCATGCCCCGCAACGCTTCCCGGGTCAAGAAAGAGGCAGTGGCGGCCTATGGAGGGCGCATCGTGTTCTGTGAACCCACCCTAGCCGCCCGGGAGGAGGCATGCGCCCGGGTCATGGCAGAAACAGGGGCTCGGCTGGTCCACCCCTACAACGACTACCAAGTGATCGCCGGACAGGGCACGGCAGCCCTGGAGTTTGTCGAGGAAGTGAAGGACCTGGAGCTGCTCGTCGCTCCGGTGGGAGGTGGGGGGTTACTTTCGGGCAGCGCCATCGCCGCCAAGGCGCTGGTGCCTACCCTACGGGTGATCGGGGCGGAGCCTGCGGGCGCGGACGACGCCTATCGCTCGTTCGTGAGCGGTGAGCTGCAGCCCCTGGGCGAACCGGTCACGGTGGCCGACGGGCTGCGCACGAGCCTCGGTACCCTTACCTTTCCCCTCATCCGGGCCTACGTGGACGAGATCGTCACCGCCTCGGAGGAAGCCATTGTGGCAGCCATGCGCAAGACCTGGGAGCTCATGAAAATCGTGATCGAGCCTTCCAGCGCCGTACCGCTCGCGGCACTTCTGGAAGGGCGCCTGCGAGCGGCCGGCCGCCGGGTGGGTATCATCCTCTCGGGCGGCAACGTGGACCTGGACCGATTGCCCTGGCAGGCTGGCTGAGCCAAGCCGGCAACACATTCCCGAAATTCTGTTTGGAAAATGTCCTGTTCCGCTCACCGTCGACTCCCCCCGTCACGCCGTTCTTTGGTGTTTGGCTAGGGTTCAGAGCGCGTTTGGGCGGACGGACCGATGTGTTAAAGTGTCGGCCAACCATGGTGAGTCGCGGCTGGTAAGCCCGATCGGTGGAGCACAAAGGCATGGGCGCATTTCCGGACCCGCTGGGAGAAGCCGGTTCCGCCGTGGTGTATAGATCGTGTCCGATCTGTGGAACGGATAATCGGCGGGTCGAAACGAATCGTTATTCCCGGGACGGATGGGCCCTCAAGGAGTGCGCTGGCTGCGGTTTGGTGTACCTCGAGAACGCGTTGAGCTACGCCGCTTTGACGACCCAGTTTGCCTGGGAGAAGACTTCTGCTACGGAAGCAGCGCGTCGGAAGAAAAGCCGCCCACTCAGATACGCGCTGAGCGCCGGCGCCAAGCGCATCAGAGCTTGGGTAAGACGAGACAAGCTCCTCGAGCTCATTCGGCTGTACGTGCCCCCGGCAAGCTGCTCGACGTTGGGTGCGGCGGGGGTGCGTTGTTCGAGAGGCTAGCCCCCTACTATCGCCCTTTGGCATCGAGATCTCGGAGCGTCTTGCTGCTATCGCCCACGAAGCAGCCGCGAGAAGGGAAGGCGAGGTTCTCCAAGGGGAAGCGCTCTCGCGCTTGCAGAGCCTGCCGGACGACTCTTTTTCTGGAATCGTCTTGAATTCTTTTCTGGAGCACGAAATCAACCCTCTGCCCGTGCTCCAGCAATGCAAGCGCCTATTGCGTGCCGATGGTGCGATGATCATAAAAGTGCCCAATTATGGGAGCCTGAACCGCAAGCTTTTCGGGGCCCAGTGGTGCGGTTTCCGCTTCCCGGATCACGTCAACTATTTCACCCCTCGCCACTTGTCCGATCTGTGCCGAAGAGCGGGCCTCGCGCCGGTGAGGTTCCGCTATCTCGATCGTCATCCTCTGAGCGACAACATGTGGCTCGTGCTGGGCAGGTGAGCCCGAGTTCGGCGTTGTCGTAAGCCTGCTGAGGCGCGGAAGCCGGGCATCGCCAGGAGTGGCGACGAAAAGGATCGAGCGGTGCGATGCGCTCGGTCGGGCTCTCGGCCCTAGAGATACAAGATGGCCGGAATGACCGTGGCGGCGATGACCCACACCAACCATTCCAGGTTATGGCGGGCGAGGAACCCGGTGTAGTGGGCGATGATGACGGCGATCGCCAGGATATAGTACAGGATGAACAGCACGGTTGCCTCCCCTTGCGCCGCCCATGAGGGCGCTTTGCTCAGCTATCGGCCGGCGCTTTGTTTACTGCAGGCCATTTTAACCAAGCAGCGCAAATTTTTGTGTCGCCCGCAAGGGGTAGGCCTGGGCGAGGGTCATTCGAACAGGTGCAGGATACCGTCTAAGCCCACGTAGTTGATCACGTAGGTAGCTTCCTGGCGCACCACGGGCTTGGCCCGGTAGGCGATACTCACGCCGGCCTCCCGTAACATCTTGAGGTCGTTGGCGCCGTCGCCCACCGCGATCACCTGGGCGCGCGAGAGCGCCAAGGTGTCCCGGATGCGGCGCAGCTCGGCTGCCTTGCGTTCCGCGTCCACGAGCTCCCCCAGGACCCGGCCGGTCAAGCGCCCGTCAGCGATCTCCAAGGTGTTGGCCGCCGCGTAATCGAAGCCGAGCCGGTCCTTGAGCCGCTCGGTGAAAAAAGTAAAGCCGCCCGAAACCAGCATAGTTTTGAGCCCCGCGCGCTTCACCTCCCGCAGCAGCCGCTCCGCGCCTGGGTTAAGCGTGAGTCGCTCGCCGTAGACTTGCTCCAGGGCAGTGGCGGGAAGCCCGGCGAGGAGCGCGACCCGGCGCCGCAAGCTTTGCGCGAAGTCCAAGGCGCCATCCATGGCGGCGGCGGTGAGGGCGGCCACCTCATCTTTTACTCCGGCGATGTCCGCCAGCTCGTCAATGCACTCGATGGCGATCAGGGTGGAGTCCATGTCCACGGCGAGGAGACCGAACCCGGCGAGCCGCTGCCCCGCGGGCACGTAACCCCAGTCGAGCCGAGCCGCGTCACAAAAGGGGCCTACTTCTTCCACCCGCCGGGCGCAGCATAGCCGGAACGCTTGGGGCGCCACCTGCTCAATGGAAGCAGCGCCAGTCATCTTCGCCAGCGCCTTGAGGTCGGGGGTTTCCACCTCCTCTCCCTGAATGATCAGGTGCTGCGTCACGCCAGTTCCTTGAGTAGGGCCTCTACGCGATCCGCCCGGGCGGCGAGATCGGGGAGCTTCGCCTCCACCCTGAGGGTCTGGGGGCCGCTCAGGCGGACCTCACGCCGCGCTTGGACGAGCTGGATGATGCGCGCCCCGTCCACGGGAGGATTGGGTACGAAATGCAGTTTGACGCCGTCGGCCGAGGCGTCGATGCGCGCCACCCCCAAGGGGCGGGCCAGGACCCGCAGGCGATGGCACAGGAGCAGCGCTCGCGCCGCTTCCGGCAAGGCGCCAAAGCGGTCCACCAGCTCTGCCTCCATGTCGGCAATTTCCTCCAGCGTCTCGCAGTGGGCGAGCCGCTTGTAGAGCACCAGCCGCTCATGCACGTCGCTGCAATAAGTCTCGGGCAGCAGGGCCGGCGTGTGCAGATTGATTTCGGTGGCGACAGAAAGGGGCTCTTCCAGGTCGGGTTCACGCCCTGCTTTGAGGGAGCGCACCGCCCGTTCCAGCATCCGGGTGTAGAGAGAAAAGCCCACTTCCTGCATCTCGCCACTCTGGGCTTCCCCCAGCACCTCCCCGGCACCGCGGATCTCCAGGTCATGCATGGCCAAATAGAAGCCGGCGCCCAGGTGCTCCATCATCTGGATCGCTTCCAGCCGCTTGCGGGCGTTCCCCTTGAGGGCGGCCTCGTCCGGCACCAGCAGGTAGGCGTAGGCCTGGTGATGGGAGCGGCCTACTCGCCCCCGCAACTGATGCAACTGGGCCAGGCCGAAGCGCTCCGCGTGGTTGATGAGAATGGTGTTGGCCGAAGGCACGTCGATACCGCTCTCGATGATGGTGGTGCACAGGAGCAAGTTGAAGCGTTGCTGGTAGAAGTCCCGCATCACCCGCTCCAGCTCCCGCTCTCGCATCTGGCCGTGGGCGACGCGGATGCGCGCCTCCGGTAGGAGACGGGCGAGGCGCTCGTGCATCGCCTCGATGGTCTCAATTTGGTTGTGCAGGAAATATACTTGGCCGCCGCGCTTAAGTTCCCGCAGCACCGCCTCCCGCACGATCCCGTCGGAGTAGCGGGCGACGAAGGTCTTGATGGCGAGGCGCCGTTCCGGGGCGGTGGCGATCACCGAAAAATCCCGCAGTCCCTCCAGGGCCATGGCCAGGGTGCGGGGGATCGGGGTGGCCGTAAGGGTCAACACATCCACCTCAGCCCGCAGCTGCTTGAGTCGCTCCTTCTGGCGCACGCCGAAACGGTGTTCCTCGTCGATGATGACGAGACCCAGGTTTTTGAACTTCACATCCCCTTGCAGCAGGCGATGGGTGCCGATCACGATGTCCACGCGCCCTTCGGCGAGCCCTTGCAACACCTCGGCTTGTTCCTTATCCGAGCGAAAGCGGGTGAGCTCTGCCACCTTCACCGGCCATTCCCCGAAGCGGTCGGAGAAATTGTTGTAGTGCTGCTCGGCGAGCAGGGTGGTGGGCACCAGCACCGCCACTTGTTTGCCGTCCATGACAGCCACAAACGCTGCCCGCAGGGCCACTTCCGTTTTGCCGAAGCCCACATCGCCGCAAACCAGGCGGTCCATGGGCCGCCCGCGGGTGAGGTCGTCGATGACGTCGCGGATGGCCCGGGCTTGGTCGGGGGTTTCCTCGAAGCCGAAGGCATCGGCAAAGGCCTCGTAGTCGTGCTGCCGGAGGTGGAAGGCGTGGCCGACCCGCGCAGCCCGCCGGGCGTACAGGTGGAGCAGCTCCGCTGCGGTGTCTCGTACCTTCTCGATCGCTTTGCGCTTGGCCTTATCCCACTGGCCGCTGCCCAATTTGTGCAGGGGTGCCGCTTCGGGCGGGCCGCCGGTATAGCGGGCGACGAGATGGAGATGGGCTACTGGCACGTAGAGCTTGTCGCCACCTTCGTATTCGAGCAGCAGAAACTCTGCGGCGCCTTCTCCCAGGTCCAGGGTTACCAGTCCCTGAAAGCGCCCCACGCCGTGATTCTCGTGCACCACCGGATCACCCGCCTTGACCTCAGACAGATCCCGCAGCACCGCGTCCACCGAAACCTGGCGCCGTGCCTCTCGCTCCCGCGCTCGTACATGGTCGGCATAGAGCTCCGCTTCAGTGACGAGCGCGAGCTGCGCGTCGGTCAGCACAAAGCCCTGGGCCAAGGGGCCGACGGCAAGCAGGCAGCGCTCGTCTCGCCGCAAGAACTCGCCGTAGCCGTCGCAGTGGGCTGGCCGCAGCCCGTGCTCTGCGAAGTAGCAGGCGAGCACTTCCCGCCGGCCAGGAGTCTGCGCCAGCACCAGCACGCGGCCCGGAAACTCGGCCAGGAAGCGCTTCAAGCGGTAAAGCGGGTCCTGGGCCCGCCGATCCACCGCCACGTCCGGCAGCGGAGCGGTGGCGCAGGCGGTGAGCCGCTTCTCCGACACGC
Source organism: Pelomicrobium sp. (assembly GCF_036803785.1). Lineage (NCBI taxonomy): Bacteria > Pseudomonadati > Pseudomonadota > Hydrogenophilia > Pelomicrobium > Pelomicrobium sp. Next base: position 5,328 of record NZ_DAIRTR010000109.1, read on the forward strand.
CTGCGGCGTCCGCCTCGTGAAGGAGTTCCAGGCGCGGGAAGCGAGCGAGCGCGTTGAAGAACGCTTCCTGGGTGAGGAACAGGGTCTGCGGTGGGAGCAGGGGACGATCCCGGTCGCCGCGCAGCAGCCGGTAGCGGGCCTCGGTGTCGCGCCAGAACGCCTCGATGGCGCTGCCCACGTCTCCCCGCAATGCCACCAGAGCATCCGGAGGCAGATAATCGAAGACGGTAGCGACCTGATCGAAGAACAGGGGTAGGTAGTACTCGATGCCAGGCGGGGCGATCCCCTGGCCCACGTCCTTGTAGAGCCGGCTACGGGAGGGGTCCCCCTCGAAGGTCTCCCGGAATCGGGCACGGAAGCGCAGTTGTGCCTCCTCAGTCATGGGAAACTCCCGGGCCGGCAGCAGCCGCACCCGGGCGACTGGGTAGATGCTGCGCTGGGTGTCCACGTCGAAGGTGCGGATCGATTCCAGCTCGTCGTCCAACAGGTCCAGGCGATAAGGCACAGGGCTGCCCATGGGGAAGAGGTCGATCAGACCGCCGCGGATACAGTACTCGCCGGGGGAAAGCACCTTGGTCACATGGGTGTAGCCGGCCAGGGTGAGCTGGGCCCGCAGCCGCTCCCGATCCACGCGCTGGCCCTGGTGGAGGAAGAAGGTGTGGGCCGCCACGTATTCCACCGGCGCCAGCCGATAGAGGGTGGTAGTGACAGGTACCACCACGACTTCGCACTCCCGCTGGCTCATGTGGTAGAGGGTGGCAAGCCGCTCCGATACCAGGTCCTGATGGGGGGAGAAGCTGTCGTAGGGCAGCGTTTCCCAGTCGGGCAGCAAGTGGGTGCGCAGCTCGGGGCGGAAAAAGGGAATCTCCTCCGCGAGACGCTGGGCGTCCCGTGCGTCGGCGGTTATTACCAACAACAGCCGTCCGGGGGCGGCGAGCTCGGCGAGGGCCAGGGCATCGGCGGAGCCGGCGAGCCCAGTGTAGGCCGGCCGCTGGCCCGGTGCCGGTGTGCGCAGCAGGGATTCGAAAGAAGGCACGGCTTCGGAGCCGAAGGAGATCGCCAAGGGGGTGGTCAAGGGCAACGAGCTGGCATGGAAAGCGCGTTATTATACCTGCCGGGGTGAAGGCTCATTCGCCCTGACAAGGGAGAAGGTTCACGTGTTTAAGGACCGGGCGGAGGCCGCGCGCCTGCTGGCGCATCCGCTTACCGCCCATCGCGGCATGAACCCCCTGGTGCTGGCAGTGCCCCGGGGCGCGGTCCCCATGGGGCGCGTGATCGCTGACGCCCTGGGAGGCGAGTTGGACGTGGTGCTGGTGCGCAAGCTTCCCGCCCCGGGCAATCCGGAATTCGCCATCGGCGCGGTAGACGAGACGGGCTGGGCTTTCGTCGCCGAGTACGCGGCCCAGGTGGGCGCCACCCCTGAGTACATCGAGCGAGAGAAAACCCGCCAGCTCGCTCTCCTCCGGGAGCGGCGGGCGCGGTACACGCCGGTGCGTCCCCCCATCGATCCCCAAGGACGGGTGGTGATCGTGGTGGACGACGGCCTAGCCACGGGTGCCACCATGATCGCCGCCCTCGCCGGCTTGCGCCGTCGGGGACCGGCGCGGCTCGTCTGTGCGGTGCCGGTGGCGCCGCCGGAGGCGGTGGCGCGGGTGCGTCCTTATTGCGACGAGCTGGTATGCCTAGAGCAGCCGTGGAACTTCTACGCGGTGGGTCAGTTCTACGAACATTTCCCCCAGGTGGATGACCAAGAGGTGATCGAGGCGCTCGGCGGGACAGGGCCGCGCCCTTAGGGGACAGGGCTTGCGGCGGGTCACTACGCACTGCGCCGTTTGTCGACGCGCTTGCGGTCAGGCTGTAGCGATTGGGCGAGGGCGGCCCCCAACCGTACCATGTGCTCGATGACGAGCAGGCTGGCGACGGGAACGCAGACCTCTAGGCGCAAACCTGCCGCGTCCATCCATACCTCCAGGTGGCGTTCCGGGAGGAAATGCCCCTCTCCTGCGGGCCACTCCAGGAAAAGCCGCTCTAGGGTCTCGTCAAACGAAGAGGAGCCCAAGGCCGGGGACACGACGGCGAAGCGGCGACGGAAGCGGGGACTTCCCGAGGCCAGTTCGGCATGGCGGGCGAGAAAATCCCGACGGGCTCGTTGGGCCGGGTGCTCCTCTCCGGACCGCAGCCGCCCCAGCATGCGCCCGAAGGCGGTACAGGAAGGGGACAACCGCAGGCGATAGAGCCGGCGTCCTACGATGCACAAGACGGGTGCTTCGGCGCGTACGGCGGCGGTGGACCACCAAGCCCGGGCGCCGGTACATAGGCCGGTGGCGCCAGTCGTCTCTCCAAGACAGACAAATTCCCACTCGATACCGTCCCACTCGCCCCGGATCTTGAAGTCCCCCGGGTGAGGGAGGTCTTCCTGGTAGAACCATCCGCGGCTGCGCGCTCCCAGCCAGCGGCTGCGGCGCTCCTGCTGGAAACGGACGTCGGTGTGGCGCGACGCCCACCACAGGACCAGCGCGAGCCCGACCGCGGCCGCGAGCAGCATGGGCACGATGTGGCTCATCCGCTTCGCCTCGCCCACAGGGAGGCCGGCGTTGTCGGCCCTGTCGTGGAAACGGCACCCATCTTGCCCCAGAAGAGCCTGCCCCGGGGACGGCCCAGAGCGAGGCGGACAAGTTCGCAGTAGAGTTCCATGGCGATTCGTTCCCGTGGCCGTTCTTCCCACGGAACGAATAGCAGGATCGATGCCAGCAGAGGTGGGCGGAGAAGCGGTAACGCAAGAGGGGCGTTGCCGCGTCAGGCGTAATGGGCAGGACGAATCGCCACCGGGATGCGGCGCCGGCCGAACTGGCCTTCGAACGCTTCGAACCGTCCGGGAATGACGGCGCCGCACTGGGGACAGGACCCGTCGGGCTTGAGCTTGTAGGCAAGGATACGGTGCCAGTCCCGCACGATGAGGGGCGAGCCGCAGCCTGGACAATAGGTCGTGCCCCCTTCCACGTCGAACACATTGCCGGTATAGACGTAGTGCAGCCCCTCTTCCATGGCGATGCGGCGGGCGCGGGTCAGGGTCTCCGGCGGCGTGGGCGGCACGTCCATCATCTTGAAGTCGGGGTGGAAGGCGGTGAAGTGCAGGGGCACGTCCGGCCCAAGCGCCTTCATCACCCAGGCCGACAGGGCCCGCACTTCCTCGTCCGAGTCGTTCTTGCCCGGGATGAGGAGGGTGGTGATCTCGAGCCAAACGCTGGTTTCGTGCTTGAGATAGGTGAGCGTGTCCAGCACCGGCTGCAAGTGCCCCCCGCACAGGCTAAAGTAGAAGCTTTCGGTGAATGCTTTCAGGTCCACGTTGGCCGCGTCCATCTTGGCGTAGAACTCCCGCCGGGGTAGGTCGTGCATATAGCCCGCGGTCACCGCCACCGTCCTAATACCCCGGGCGTGGCAGGCATCCGCCACGTCCATGGCGTACTCGGCGAAAATCACCGGGTCGTTGTAGGTGAAAGCCACGCTCTTTGCTCCCACCCGTTCGGCGGCCAGGGCGATGTCCTGGGGGGAAGCCTGATCCATCAGCCGGTCCATGTCCCGGGACTTGCTGATGTCCCAGTTCTGGCAGAACTTGCATGCCAGATTGCAGCCCGCGGTGCCGAAGGAGAGCACCGCGGAGCCGGGGTAGAAGTGGTTGAGAGGCTTCTTCTCGATGGGGTCGATGCAGAAGCCGGAGGAGCGGCCGTAGGTGGTGAGGACCATGCGGCCGCCCACGTTCTGCCGCACGAAGCAAGCACCCCGCTGGCCCTCGTGCAGCTTGCAGTCCCGCGGACACAGGTCGCATTGGATGCGACCGTCGGGCAAGGCGTGCCAATACCGTCCCGGATATAAGGTGTCGTTCATCACGGCGACTGTTCCGTCTCTTTCCATTTGGATACTGTGTAGCGCCAGACGTTCACCCCGTGCGCCCAGAAGCCGAAGGGAAGCCCGGCCTTGCGCTTTAAGTGCTCGAGAAAATCCAGGGGCTCGGGCAGGCTCTCCCACACCTGCGGTAGGAAGGTGCTGCGGTGGTGCCCGTACTGAAACACGACCCCGTCGATCCCAGGGCGCAGCTGGGCGAGCAGCTCGGTCTGGGAGGAGGCGAGAAGGGGTTCCAGGGGCGAGAGCAAGGAGACCTCTACGCGGGTGTCGTGGAACTCCTCCCGCGCCAAGGGCGGAAAGCGAGGATCCCGGAACGCCGCCCCCAGGGCGTTCTCCCGCACGTCCTCGAACAGGGACCGCCGCGGCTCGAGGCTGCCTACGCAGCCCCGCAAGCTCCCTTGCCGCAGGAGGGTTACGAAGGTGGCACCCGGCTCGGCCAGGGCCTCCATTCCTTCCGGAACCTGGACGGCAAACCCCAGGCGCTCGGCGATGGCGCCGCGGGCGAGCTTGAGCAGCAGCGTCCCCAGCTCATTGGACATGTTGGGGCTCGGTGAAGGCGAAAGCGCCATATCCCACCACTCGCGCCCGGTCCCCGGCCGTGTCCCCCGAGTTGCGCAAGTCCAGGAGTCGAGCTTCCAACCCGTGCCGCTTGGCGGCGAGGAGCAGGGCGTCCACCGGGATGGCGCCGCAGGCCTGCTGGGGGGCGAGGTCATGCCGCAGGGCCAGGATGGCCCGGGCGGTGGCCGAATCCACCTGGCGGGCCACCTCGTAGGGAAGATAGTGGGAAAGGTCCGAGCTCACCACGATCAGGG
>NZ_DAIRTR010000110.1:0-9867 GCF_036803785.1 Pelomicrobium sp.
TCGCCGGGCTGATCCTCACCACCGACGCCATGGTGGCCGAGCTGCCGAAGGAGGAAAAGGCCCCTGCTTCGGCCGGCCACGGCGCGGGCGACATGGACTATTGATCGGCACCCGAAATCCTGCTCGGAAGGCCCCGCTCACGCGGGGCTTTTTTTTACGCCTCCTACGGGCAGGGATGCGCAGGCACGGCCGGATGACACACGGTGATGGACCGTAGATACTCGGCCCACTGGGCCATGACCCCCGGTTCGACAGGAGGCGCGGTAAGGCTGAAGGGCGCCACGCGCCAAGCCCGCTGCACCACGTAGAGTCCCTCGATGCCCTGCACCACCCGAAACAAGGTGATCTCGCCCTGGCCAGATTCGATGAACCGGGTGCAATAAAGCACCATGTCCGCTGTCGGATAGCCGTTCAAGGCTCCGGTGACGATCTCACTTACTTGGACCTGGTCGCAGACGCGGCGTGCTTGCCGGCCGATGGAATCGAGATAGCGCTCGAGGGACATCTCCTTAAGCCGCGGAAAGGTCTGAATCGTCAACCGGTCCTGCCAGGCCTCCAGAGTTTGGTCCGTTGGAAGATATTCCAGCATGCGCAAATCGGGCCAAGCGAGGGACAGGCTCAGCTTCCATTCCGGTGGACGCGGAACCTCGAAGCGCTCCTCTCCGGCAGTCCGGGCCTCCGCAAAGCAGAAGGCGAGCGCCAACGCTCCCATCGCCCAGGCGATCACCCGGGGGGCCACCTGCTCCCCCGGGGCGATGATCCACTGTGGCCGGAGTGCGCCTGGCTCCTGAGCGCCTTCTTTCCCGGCTCCATCGGCCCTCCTTCTTCGGCCCCGACCCGGTCACGATACCATGGCCCCCCACGGTCCGCAGCGCGTGCCCTGAAATGCTAAAATAGCGCTCCGGAAAACGGGCCCATCATTGCGTTCCAGAGCGCGCCATGTACGAATCGGACGTGACCAAGTTCATCCGGGAGCTCATGGAGAAGAATCCCCACCTCGCCGAAGAACAGCGCAAGGCCCGCTCCCGCTGGTGGGACAAGAAAATCGACTTGGAGGAGCAACGGCGCTACAAGGAAGTACAAGAGCCGATCCGGGGCTACTACTACTATCCATTGCCCGAGCCGAAGCGTCCCGCTCCACCACACGCCCAGGAAGAGTCCCAGACCGCTTGAGCCTCAGCGCCGGGCGATCAAGTTGAGCACCGCGTCTCCCCGCACGATGGTGAGGGCGAGGGTGCGGTCTGCGTCTTTGAGGGCTTCCCGCAGCTCCCCGAGCGACGCGACCCGTTTTTGATTCACGGCAATGATCACGTCGCCCCGGCGCAGACCGAGCCGCCAGGCTTCCGAATCCCGCTCCACGGAAACCACGCCCACTCCCTGGGGCCGGCCGCCCCGCTGCACCTCGACCAGGCGGGCCCCGGCGAGCTGGGGTACGGCGACCCCACCGCCTCCCGGACCGCCCACTTCCCCAATGCGCGCCGTGAGGGTGAGGGGCTTACCCTCCCGCAGCACCCGGATCTCCACCCGCTCGCCTACGGGCGTGAGCCCCAGCTCGTTCCTCACCTCGCTCGAGGTGCGCATCGCTCGGCCATTGATCGAGGTGATGATGTCCCGTGGCTTCAATCCGGCCTTCTCTGCGGGAGATCCTTCGGCCACCTCCACCACCACTGCGCCTTCGGTCAAACTGACGCCTAGGGCTTTGGCGAGGTCCGGCGTCAAGTCCTGCACGGTGAGCCCTAGCCAGCCTCGCCGCACCTCGCCGAAACGAATGAGCTGATCCATGACCCGGCGGGCCATGTTGGAAGGCACCGCAAAGCCGATGCCCACGTTGCCGCCGGAGGGCGCGATAATGGCCGTGTTGATGCCCACCAGCTCGCCTCGGAGGTTCACCAGGGCGCCTCCGGAATTGCCGGGATTGATGGAGGCGTCGGTCTGGATGAAATCCTCATAGCCCTCGACGTTGAGGCCTGTGCGGCCCAGCGCGCTCACGATTCCGGAGGTGGCTGTCTGCCCTAGACCGAAGGGGTTGCCGATGGCCACTACGAAATCGCCGACCCGCAGTGCGTCGGAGTCGCCGAATGGGATCGCCTTGAGGTTGTCGGCGTCGATCTTGAGCAGTGCGATGTCCGTGCCCGGGTCGCTGCCCACCAGGCGGGCGTTGAAGCGCCGTCGATCCCGAGTGGTGACCACCACCTGATCGGCCCTCTGGATGACATGATGGTTAGTAATGACGTAACCCTGGGCCGCGTCCACGATGACGCCAGAACCAGCGCTGATGGTGGGACGGGGATCGGGCAGGTTAAAGAAACGGCGAAAGAACGGATCTCGCAGCAGCGGGTTGTCGTAGTCTTGGGCGCGGGAGATCACCGCAATGTTGACCACACCGGGCGTCACCTCGGCCAGCGTAGGCGCGAGGGTGGGGATCTCCCCCGCACGACCAGGGGGCAGCGCCGCGGAGGCCACCGGAACGAGGGAGAGGACCGCCCCCAGCACGGCCCATGGCAGCATCCCTACTTGTCTCTTCACAAACTTCTCCTCGTGCACACTGCCGCGAACCCGCGGCTACTGAGCCGTCAGCGTTGCCCCGCACGGCTGCACCTCAGGCCCCGAACGCAAAGATCGCATCCCGGTGCCTGGCCAAGCTTAACAAATTTTTGCTTCCCGTCAGGCTGCTCGGGCCGCAACCGGGAACGCTGTGACGCTCGGCGGCAGAAAGCGACGCCTCGGGTGGCGCACCTAGCCCGAGCGCAGCCGAGGAGGAAGCCCGGTGTCATCCGGGCGAGGCACTGGTGCCAAGTGCCCGCACCGTGCGGGCGATGCAGGGCAAGCCTTTACGGCAGGAGGCATGCGGGTATTTGCCCTCCCAGGGGGTGATCCATTCTCCCCCGGCACGCGAAGGGCTAAGAGGCCGTCTGTGCGGGATGCGGCCCCTGGCCTGCAGCTGGCATCCGTACGCTGGATGGCTGCGTCGGCCTTGCGTGATGCGCCGGCCAGGCTGGCCCGGAAGGTCCGGGAGCGGCGCGCGAGGGTCGGGGAGATGCGCCAAGGCTTGGTCCCCGGCGCCTTTATGGGGGCGCTGCGCCGCGGAAGCGACGATCCCAGCGAGGGTGCGGCCCCGGAAGCTCAGTGCAGGATCACCGGCTGGGTGAGCAAGCCCTCGAACTCGCCCAGGAACTGGTCCATGGATTCCTGAGAGGGATTCTCGGCCAATACGTGCTCCATGGACACGCGGATGGTGGAGGCGAGCTCCCCTGTGAGGAACACCCCGCGCCGGGTTTGGCGGTCGATCACCTCCAGGCCGCACTGCATCGGATACTCCACCACGTAATAGTTCTGGCTGCTATAGAGCACGACCATGTGATCCACCTCCGTTGCCGCGAGGCTTTGTCCCCAGATCGGGCGTGCTTCCCCCAAGCTGGCGCGTGGCGTTTCCACCATTTCCTTTCCTTTCCCTCTTCGAACCCCGGCCGAAGAGCTTCGCCGGTCAGCCAGCAGGTTCGCAAGGAGCGTGCCAGTCCCCCGCCAAGCTTCGGCCGCAACCGTCGTCTCGTCCGGACCGCGCTCCCGGCTTTTTGCAACATGCTGAGCCCACGCCCTCTCTCCCCGGTGGGAAAGGCGGCGCCGATGCGTTGCGGGTCGTGGGACCTCCTCAGCCCCGTGAAAATAGACCCGTTCCCGGCCCCTGGAGCGGGAAGGGTGAACAGGTCCTTGCGTCCAGATCTGCGACACCGCCGCCATCCGCTCGACACTCTCTCAGGCCTGCGATCCGCCCCGGGTGGGAAGGGCCCGGTCCGCTTCGTTCGACGCCCGATCCCGCGCGCGGCAAGCCGCTCTCACAGGGGCGCGATGAGCCGGCCGAGGATCTGCGCCCAGCGGTCGATCCCCAGGAAGTGGCCAGCGCCGCGGACCCGCTCCAGCCGGGGCCGGTTCAGCCGGCGCTCCAGGGCCAAGGCCGCGGACAGGGGAATCATGAGGTCCGCGTCTCCGTGCCAGAGCTCAACCGGCACTTGGATCGTCCGCGGATCGAAACCCCAGTCAGAGGCGATGCATCCCAGGTCCTGGAGGAAGGGCTCGGCACCGCGCTTCAGGGCCTCGATCAGATCCTGGGCAAACATGGCGCGCACTGCGGGCCTCCTCAGCACCTCCCGGTCCACCGGATGAAGGTGGGAAGCGAGCAAATCGAGATAGCGCTCGGGCCAGGCGCGTCCGAAGGCGGAGGCCACGGCGAGGGCCGGGCGCAGCAGCCAGGCAAAGCGCGGCGCCAGCTGGAACGCGGCCCGCACCGTCCATGCCATGGGCATGCCGCCTGGCATCGACCCCGGCGGACCGACACCGCTCACCACGGCCACCCGAAGGATGCGCTTCGTGAGCCGCGCCGCACAGGCCAAAGCATAAGGGCCGCCGGCGGAGACGCCCGCCACCGCGAAACGTTCCCAGCCCAGCGCATCAGCGAGGGCCGCCACATCGTTCGCCCAATCCATGAGGCGGCGCAAACGCAGCGGATCGGAGAGCCCAAATCCTGGCCGCTCCGGCGCGACGATGTGCGCTCCGAGCCGAGTCGCCAGCTCGAGGTCCGGATGCCGCTGGTAGCGAGAGCCCGGCAACCCGTGGAACACCAGCACCGGCACGCCCTTGGGGTCACCGTAGGAAGCATAGCCGAGGCGACGGCCGTCGGGCAGGCGCACGGTGGCGCTCTGCGGGAGGGGGAGGGGCTCGGGACTCACGGCGGGAAAGCCGCAACTAGTCCTCAATCCTCCGCGAACACCGGCTGGGGGAACTCCTCGGGGTCGAAGGCCCGGTCGCCCTCGGGCTGGGGCGTGCCGGACGGCCTCAAATTAACGAAGTCGAACAGCCGCAAGTCGGCAAGGTGGGAAGGCACTACGTTTTGGAGGCTGCGGAACAGGCTTTCGATCCTCCCTGGATAGCGCTTTTCCCATTCCAATAGCATCTCCTTCACCGCCTGCCGCTGCAGGTTGGGCTGGGAACCGCACAGGTTGCAAGGAATGATGGGAAAACCCCGGGCCTGGGCATAGGCGGCGATGTCCCGCTCGCGGCAGTACGCAAGGGGCCGGATCACCACGTGACGGCCGTCGTCGGACACCAGCTTGGGGGGCATGGCCTTAAGCTTTCCCCCATAGAACAGGTTGAGGAAGAACGTCTCCAGGAGATCGTCGCAGTGGTGACCCAAGGCGATCTTGGTGGCGCCGATCTCGGAGGCGACCCGGTACAGGATGCCGCGGCGCAACCGGGAGCAGAGGGAACAGAGCGTCTTGCCCTCAGGGATCACCCGCTTGACCACGCTGTAGGTGTCTTGGCTCTCGATGCGAAAGGCAACGCCCCGGCCCGCCAGGTACTGCGGCAGCACGTGTGCCGGAAAGCCGGGCTGCTTCTGATCCAGATTAACCGCGGTGAGGCGGAAGGGGACCGGGGCCTTCTGCTGGAGGGACAGCAGGAGATCCAGCAGGGTGTAGCTATCCTTGCCCCCCGAGAGGCACACCATCACGTGATCGCCGGCTTCGATCATCCGGTAGTCGTGGATCGCCTGTCCCGCCAGGCGGCGCAGGCGTTTGGCCAGCTTCTTGGCCTCGAAATCCTGTTTTCGCCGATCCATACCCATCGTGCAGCCCGTCGCCGGTTACCTCTCGCACCTTCTTGAAAATCTTATTTTCCCAGAACGGATTGCCCTTGCCTATGCGGCCCGCCACGCGCTTTGCGGCTCCGAACTATTGCCCGCATCGAACCGCCTAAAGAATTGATTACCCGGACCGGACAGGGAGAATCTGTGACCGCATACCGCTGCCCCGCACGCCGCTTCGGGCAGGCAATCGCGGTCTTTGCGCTTTTCTGGGCGAGCCTGTCGTTCCCTCCCGCCGCCGCGACGGCCGAGACCAAGAACGCTGTGCCGGGACCCAATCCCCTGGCGGCGGTGGTGCGGGTGAAAACCCAAGCGCTGCCCGAGGCCCGCACCGCACCTTACCTCGGGCACGAGCGGGAAGGCAGCGGCGTGGTGATCGACGCCAGCGGTCTCGTGCTTACCATCGGCTACTTGGTACTCGAGGCCGACCGCATCGAAGTCACCGACGCCACCGGCAAGACCCACGCCGCCACCCTGATCGCCTACGATCACGCGACAGGATTCGGCTTGGTGCGCACCGTCACGCCCGTGCCCGTGCCCCCCATCGAGCTGGGGGATGCCAGCCAGCTCAAGGCCCGGGACGAAGTACTGATCGCGGGCTTCGGCGGTCCCTCCGCCACTGCGGTCGCCATGGTGGTTTCCCGGCGCCAGTTCACCGGTGCGTGGGAATACTTGCTGGAGAATGCCATTTTCACCGTGCCCCCTGTGCTCAACTGGGGAGGAGCCGCCCTGATCGGGCGTGATGGACGGCTGCTCGGCATCGGCTCCCTGCTGGTGCCCGATGCCGTCGAACCGGGGGTGCGCTTCCCCGGCAATATGTTCGTGCCCATCGACCCCTTGAAGCCGATTCTGGCCGATCTGCTGGACGACGGCCGGCGCGCGGGCCCCCCCAGGCCCTGGCTTGGGCTGTCGACCGAAGAGATACAAGGGCGTCTGTTCGTGGTGCGGGTCGCCCCCGAAGGCCCTGCCGACCGAGCCGGCATCCGGCCCAACGACATCGTGACCGGGCTCGACGGGGAGCCGTTCGAGAACCAAGCCGACTTCTACCGCAAACTGTGGGCCAAAGGGCCCGCCGGCACCGTGGTGAGACTGCAGGTGCTCCAGGGCAACCGGCTCAAGGAAATTCCCGTGACTTCCATGAACCGGGAGGAATACCTGCGTGTCAAGCAAGCGTACTAAATCCTCGCCTGTCCTGCCCACGGCTGACCGTTTCCAGCGGCGGCGTTTTCTCGCCGGCGCGCTGGGGGCAGGGACGCTCATGATGTGCCCCGCCCTGTTCGCGGCGCTCGTGCCCACACCGCGGCAGACCCGGGGTCCGTTCTATCCCCTCGCCCTGCCGCTCGAGAAGGACAACGATCTCGCCAGCGTCGCCGGCCGCCCCGGTCTCGCCCACGGGGAGATCGTGCACGTGGTGGGGCGCGTCCTGGACCGCAACGGGCGGCCGGTGCGCAAGGCACGCCTCGAGATCTGGCAGTGCAACGCTTTCGGCCGCTATCACCATCCCCACGACCGCAGCGACCGGCCCATCGATCCCAACTTCCAGGGCTATGGCCAATTCGTCACAGGGGAAGACGGCGCCTACCGCTTCCGCACCATCAAGCCGGTGCCCTACCCGGGGCGCGCGCCCCACATCCATTTCGCCATCGGCGGCGAGGACTTCTCCCCGCTCGTCACCCAGATGTATGTGGCCGGGGCGCCGGAAAACGAATGGGATTTCATCCTCAATGCGGTGCGCGATCCCAAGGCCCGGGCAAGCCTCATCGTCGCCTTCGACGCCCGTACCGAAACGGGTGAGCCGGTCGGGATTTTCGACATCGTGCTGGACCGGGACGGCCCGTTCGAGAAGCGGGGCTGATCCTGACGGAAAAGAGCAGCACGGGGCTCCCGCGCCGACCGGGCGCACCGCCCGCTCATTCTTCTTCCGCCTGGATCGCGATGACGCCCTGCTCCAGGGCGTTGATGATGGCGCATTGGGACAGGGGCCCCCCCATCGGGCAGGAGGCGATCAAGGCTTCCAGGACACGCCTCAACCGCTCGAGCTTGCCGATGCGCTGGTTCACCTGGGCGAGGCGGGTTTCCATCCAGGCCCGCACCTGGGAGGCGTCGGCGCCGGGCAGTCTGCGCAGATGGATCAGCTCGCCGATTTCCTTGAGGGAGAACCCCAGTTCCCGCGCCTGCCGGATAAAACGGATGCGGCGAATGGTGGATTCCGGGTAGCGACGGTAGCCCGAGTCATTCGGTCGCGGCGGCTGCTCGATCAGTCCCTCTCGCTCGTAGAAGCGGATCGTCTCGACGCCAACCCCCGCCCGCCGGGCTGCTTCCCCGATGGTCCAACCCTCCATGCCCCCTCCTGGTTTTTGCGGAGGCAACTTTATTCTGTGTATGATGGTACAGAGTCAAGAGCAAAAATGTTAATAATTCTTAGCTCAACGCGAAGGCGACGCTGCCGAGCATCGCACAAGCTCGGCCAACGGTGATCTTAAGCGGAAGATCACAATCATCTAGCGACGGGCCGCCGCTGAACTCAACCCTTCTCGGCAAATAGGTCCTCGGGCACACCTGCCGCGGCCACCACGGGCGGCGGGGGCGGCTCGTTGACGTACAGGCGGAACACGTCGGGCTGGGTGTCGTGGCCCACCACGTCGAAATCGTATTTGCTGCGCACGATCTCCCCCAGGTCGATCTCGGCGGTCAGGATGGTTTCGCCTTCGAAGTCGGACTGCGCCAGGGCCTGTCCCAGGGGGTCCACGATACAACTCCCGCCGCGGCGGATCACCGTGCCGGGGTCGTCCCCCTGCACCAGCGGGAAGTCGGCGGGAAAGTCCCGGCGGCGGGTAAATTGATTGCAGGAGAGCACGAAGCAGCGACCTTCCAGAGCCACGTGTTGTACGGTGGGAAGCCGAGTGGCACGGTCGTCGGCGGTGGGGGTGCAATGGAGCTGGATGTTCTTCGCGGACATGGCCATGGACGGCAGCGGCATGTAGTTTTCCCAGCAGATGACGGCCCCAAGGCGTCCGTACCTTCTCCAGGGTGCGGGCCCGATCAAAGGCGACTGGCGCCGCCTGCACCAGCGCCACCACGAAACGCCTGTGTCGTTCTTCCACCATGAGGGGCTTTGCACCCTGCCCGGACGAGCGCCTGAGCACGCGATGGCCCCATGCTTTCTGGACTATGATTGCATTTTCCCACACGAGCCCTGGCCCCGCCCCTCCGGTGCCCGCGGCAAGCGCGAGAACGAAAAAGATTATAACCTCCGATCATGGACCGAGCCCGGAAAAACGTCCTAGTGCTGGCCGCCTGCCAGGCGCTGCTTTTCACCCACAACGTCATCTTGATTTCCATCAACGGGCTCGCCGGCTTCGCCCTGGCCGAGGTCAAGACGCTGGCGACGCTGCCCGTGACCGCGTATGTGGTGGGTGGCGCCCTCTCTACCCTGCCCGCCTCCTTCTGGATGAAACGGGTGGGACGGCGCGCCGGCTTCATGACGGGTGCTGTCTTCGGCCTCATCGGCTCGGCCCTCTGCACTTTGGCCGTTCAGCTCGGAAGCTTCTGGATCTTGTGCCTCGGCACGCTGGTGGCAGGCGTCTATAACGCCTTCGGCCAGTATTACCGCTTCGCCGCGGCGGAGACCGCCAGCCCGGACTTCAAGAGCAAGGCCATCTCCCTGGTACTGGCCGGGGGGATCGCCGGTGGGGTCCTGGGCCCCGAGAGCAGCAAGCTCACGCTAAATCTGCTCCCGCTTCCGTACATGGGCTCGTACGCTTCCCTCATGGCCTTTTCTGTGCTCGCCATGCTGCTCACCTCCTTCATCGCCATTCCCCCCATGGAAGCACACGAGCAGCGCGCTGCGGGGCGGCCTCTCTTGCGCATCATGGCACAGCCCGCTTTCGCGGTGGCAGTCCTCTCCGCTACGGTGGGCTACGGCGTCATGAACCTGCTCATGACGGCGACCCCCATCGCCATGAGCCAGCAGCACTACCCGTACCATGACGCCGCCTTCGTCATCGAATGGCATGTGATCGGCATGTTCGCTCCCTCTTTCGTAACGGGCTCCTTGATCAAGCGCTTTGGCGTCGCGCCCGTCATCCTCACGGGCGTTATCCTCATGCTCATGTGCGTCGGCGTGGCCTTGGCTGGAGTTGCGGTCATGAACTTCTGGCTGGCCCTATTCCTGCTCGGCGTGGGCTGGAACTTCATGTTTGTCGGCGGCACAACCCTGCTCACCGAGACCC
>NZ_DAIRTR010000111.1:0-9732 GCF_036803785.1 Pelomicrobium sp.
AGATCATGGTCTCGCGCGAACTGGGCGACCCCTTCCGCCGCGACGCCCTGTCTAAACCCAAACGACTGCTGGAAAAGTACAAAGACTACGTGTAACACCCCAGAGGGCGCCGGCGCTCGAAGGCAAAACCCCCGCGCGGACCCATCTCGCTCAGAACAAATCGAGTTGGGAGGCCGCCTTGGGGGGCCGGAAGCGGGAAGTGTCCAGGGGCGGCTGCGCCCGGTTGAAGCCCAAGCGCTTGCAGGCAAGCTGGAAGCGCCTCGCGATCAGCTCGGCAAATGGGCCGGTGCCCCGGTGGCGCACGCCATAGGTGGCGTCGTAGTCCCGCCCGCCCCGCATCTGGTGGATGAGGCGCATGACATGGGTGGCCTTCCTCGGAGCATGAACCTCGAGCCAGGTCTTGAAGAGGGGCGCCACCTCGTGGGGCAACCGCAGGAGCACGTAACCCGCCATGGTGGCCCCCGCCTCCCGGGCTTGCTCCAGCACCTGTTCCATGAAGCGGTCGGTGAGAAAGGGGATCACCGGGGCCACCATGACGCCCACGGGAACACCGGCTGCGGAAAGGCGTCGGATCGCCTCCAGGCGCCGCAGCGGGGCGCAGGCTCGGGGCTCCAGGCGTCGGGCAAGCGAGTTATCCAGGTTGGTGACCGAGACGAAGGCCCGGACCAGGTTCTTCTCCGCCATGGGAGCCAGTAGATCGATATCCCGCTCGATCAGGGCGTTCTTGGTGATGATGCCAAAAGGATGCTCGCATTCCCTCAGCACTTCCAGGATCGCGCGGGTGATCTTGAGCTGCCGCTCGACGGGCTGGTAGGGATCGGTGTTCGCACCGATGGCGATGACCTCGGGCCGGTAAGACGGTGCCGAAAGCTCCTTGCGCAGCAGCGCCGCCGCGTTCGCCTTGGCGTAGAGCTTGGTTTCGAAATCGAGCCCGGGGGACAGGCCCCAGTAGGCGTGGGAGGGGCGGGCATAGCAGTACACACACCCATGCTCGCATCCCTGGTACGGGTTGATGGAGCGGTCGAAGGCGAGATCGGGCGATGCGTTGCGGGTGAGGATGCTCTTCGCCTGGACAAGGGTCACCTCGGTCTTAAGGGAAGAGGGCCCTTGCTCCTCGTGCGCCCAACCGTCGTCGAATGCCTCCCGTCCCCACCGCTCGAAACGCCCCTGGAGGTTGGAGGGAGCGCCGCGGCCCTTGCGGAGCTCAGGTGGACGAGCGGGTTGTCTTGGGGAAGACATGTCCGCTAAGCAGATTGCCTATCGCGCGCCTGGAGAGAAAGCCTCAGGGCATCCCCCAAGCGCGTCCTTCCTAGATTTACCGGCGGGCATCCAGCATCGCGCTGAAGATCGCCGATCCACGCCGTCATTCGCTGCGCAATGCGCGCCATGGGTCGGCGAGGGCGGCCACATGCCACATCTCTTACCGCCCAAACTGCCCTCTTCTTCCATGGGGATCGGACCGCAATACGCTCGGGCCGCCTCTTTGAGCTGCACGGGCCCACCCCAGCTCGCTTGGCAGCCCGCGAAATTTAGAATCTTATGGGGGCAGGCTTTCCGCGCAACGCCCTCGATGGGGCTTGCTATGCCCGACTGTTCCCGTGTAATGGGCTTGAAGACGGTGAGCTCGTCATCCATGGAAACATCCGCCATCGTCTCCAATTGGTCAGATGGATCGTCTTTGCGTGCACTGCCCGGGAAGCAGACAATAAGACCTTGCTGCCAATCGACGATTCGTTCATCGCCTGTTCCACAGCGCGCCACCCGCGAGTGGAAGGGCCCTCCGCTTCGTCTAGTAGCTGGATCCGGGGCGACTTTCCAACTTCCTGCCACCTCTTTCCCTCCACTGGCACGAATGGCACGAACCGAGGGGAACTGATTTTTTATACAGTATCCTATCGATATCACAAAATCAAGACGATAATGGCAAATAGGCGTTCTTGGCTGATCGAATGGACCTGATTCAGGCGCATGGCGGGGCTCGGCGTAAGACCTTGACGGGCCGCTCATGAAGACGGTCAGCATGGGGCGACCGTCCTTCGCACGGCTTTTTTTAGTGCCCTTTGCTGCGACGGGTCACCCGGGGCTCATGGTCGCCCTCTTCGCCCGGCTCGAGAGCCGAATACCAGGAACTTCCTCGCCGGGTCATGAAAGTGCCCGCGTACGCCCTCCGCTGACTGTAACGGATCCAATGTCTTGTCGCAGACGAACCCATGGCTCCGGCCTCTCGCTCGATGGGGCCCCCCGATCAGGCGAGCCGAAACGGAGCCATCTAGACAAGATCAAAGAAACCGCCCGGTGTGTAGGCTCTCTCGGCGGGCATACCGGCGCTTGGCATCCTCCACGTTCCCGCGACACGATTCGACCCAGATGCGGCTCTGCCTCCGGAAGGGCTGCCGGATCGTGGATTCCCCTTGAGTCTGCAGTAGCCGCTTCCCCGTCGCGGGCGCCCGAATTACCATGTCGGGCGCTGACATCTTCCGTTTGACGCACGTCCATGAACCAGGATACGGACGCTCTCTGCGTACGAGCGCTCGAGGCGCAGGATCTGGCGGCCGCTTATGCCGTGCTGCGGCAGTTGCGCCCCCATTTGACCTGGGAGCTATTCCTCGAGCGCCTCGCTCGCCAGCAACGGTCCCATGGCTACACGCTGATCGGCGCCTTCCAGTCGGGCAAGCTGGTGGGGGTCCTGGGTATGCGGCCGCTCGAGACCATGGCTCGCGGGCAACACCTGCATATCGACGATCTGGTGGTGGCCAACCAGGCCCGCCGCCGCGGCGTTGGCCGGCAGCTCCTCCTCTACGCCGAGCGCACCGCCCGGGAGCGGGGGTTTGATGCCGTCTTTCTTGACAGCCGGGCGGAGGCCCTCCCGTTTTATGCTGCCTTGGGATACCGGCCTCACACAGCGACGGTAATGCGCAAGGATTTCGTCGAAACATAACCCGGCATAGGGCCTTTCGCTGACGGCGCCGGGCGCGGCGCCATTTGAAGCCAGTCTTGTGCTACGATCGCCCACTCGGTGCGGGCCGGTTCCCACACAAGGGGGACGCGGTCGAGGAAACGGCAGTCCCCCTCTGGGTTAAGCGACACCGCAGACATCAAACGCAAGACAAGCCGGAAAAGATGCCATGGCATGGTCTCTCCTGATCGTTGCGGGTTTGTTCGAAATCGCCTGGGCCATCGGATTGAAATATACGGATGGCTTTACCCGCTTCTGGCCTTCTTTGGCCACGGGTTTTGCCATGATCGCTAGCGTAGTTCTGCTGGGACTGGCGGTCCGCACGCTTCCCGTCGGCACCGCTTACGCCGTCTGGACGGGGATCGGCGCCGCGGGGACCTTTGCCCTTGGCATCATGCTGTTCGACGAACCCGCCACGGCGGGAAGAATCTTGTGCGCGGCCCTGATCGTCGGAGGCATCCTTGGCCTCAAGCTCACCCATGCCTCCTGAGCCCCGGGGGGCACTGAAGCCGATTGCGAAGGCTGAGGCATGAAGGAGGCAGTCGAACACCTTCCCCTCGTCGAAGCATAGAATGCACTGCCTCGCCCGTCTTCGTTCCAATGACCGTCACAGGGCGGCCCGTGTCACCATGGCACGAGCGGAGTTTTCGAGCAGCGGATGGCGCCAGCAGGCGCCGCAGTCTCTGCGCACTGGCTGCTCCGATAGCCGGGTTGCCGTCCGCGAGATCGTGGATCTCCTCCGGGAGCGCTTTTCGTCCACCGACACCTCGCCTCCAGGGTGGTGGTCCACACTGACCTCAACTCAAAAGGGCGAGCGATGCCAGGCTGCCCTCGGCAGGCTCGGCGAAACTATCTCCCCATCGCCGCGCCGGGTCTGTCTCTTCCTCGACCCATAACGGTGTGCTCGGAACCCTGCGCGACCATGCCGAATGCCTCGACGCCCCTGCTCTCTCCCGTCGAAGCCCGAATCCTCGCGGTGCTAGTGGAAAAGCAGCGCACCGTGCCGGATGCCTATCCCTTGAGTCTCAACGCCTTGGTGGCCGGCTGTAACCAGAAGAGCAGCCGGGAGCCGGTGATGTCCCTGGAGGAGGCCGAAGTGCAGGCGGCGCTCACGCGACTCAAGGCGCAAAGCCTGGTCATCGAATCGAGCGGCGGACGGGTGATGCGCTACGCCCACAACATGGAGAAGGCCTGGCAGATCCCGTCCCAATCGGTGGCCCTGCTAGCGGTGCTGATGCTGCGCGGCCCCCAGACTCCCGGTGAGCTGCGCCTCCACTGCGAGCGGCTGCACAAGTTCGCCGATCTTTCGGCGGTGGAGGGTTTCCTGCGAGAGTTGGCCCAGCGCCCGGCCGGGGCCCTGGTAGCCGAGCTGCCCCGTTCGCCCGGCATGCGGGAGAGCCGTTGGACCCACCTGCTGTGCGGAACGCCTTCCCCGGCAGAACGCGCTTCCCCTGCCACGGCGGGGGAAGCGATGCGGGCCGAGACGGACGTCTCCGGCCTCCTGGAGCGGGTCGCCCGGCTCGAGGCCGAGGTCGCAGCGCTAAAGGCCCGGGTGGCCGAGCTGCGGACAAGTCGCGACGACCTCCCGTGACCCGCGCCCTCAGGCTCCCCGGGGGCGTGTTCTGCGCGCTCGCGCCCGCGACCTGGCGCAAAGCAATGCCGTCAAGGCTTGCGCCGCCTTCGAGACACGACCCCGGGGCGAACGCAACGCCCAATGCCCCCGCCTTGGGAAGTAAAGCGCTTTCCAGCCCGAATCGAGAAGAGGGATCGGGCCGAACAGCCCCCCGGACCAGCGTCTCCCGGGTGATCTGGATTATCTGAGGGGATCTGGTCGGACCCTTAGGCGCACAGGTCACCGCCAGGCAGGGCACAGAAGTGCTGGGACGGGCACCGGGTGAGAATAAGCTTTTCCACGCCGGCTCCAACAGCGGGCGCCGGCACTCTCGAGCACCTGGATTGTGACTTCGGGGTGATTTGGAGATCCGCTCCGAGCATGGCGCCTCCTTGTCACAAAACGGAGGAAAACAGGCGGCAGGGGAGACTGGACGAAGGCCCTTCAATTCCTTGAGCCTCCGATAAATGCTTGGAAGCTACGTCGCCATTGGAAGCACGGCAGCGCCCGTTCTAGCGCACCGGAGCGCCGCTTCCGGAGGGACACTGCGTTTCGCCGCGTTCTTGCCGTCCGGCCTCCTTTTGCGCTGCGCTTTGACAAAACCCTCTCCGGATGGATGAATGACGCCGATGCGGTCCGCGGCATGGCAGTGGCTTGGTCTGAGCCTCATCGCGGCGGGCCTGGCGGTCGCCTTCGCCGTACGCTTCATGACCGGCATGCCGGGAAAAGCTTTCACAGGCCCTTCTCCACCCCTCTCGGCGGAAGAAAGGCTTCTACGCGATCAACTCGAGGGGCATGTCCGCACCCTGGCAGGCGAAATCGGCGAGCGCAGCCTTTGGAACCCTGCCGGCCTGGAAGCGGCGGCCCGCTACATCCGGGACGCTTTCGAACGGGAAGGCTGGCAAGTGAGCGAGCAGCCGTACCGGGTGGAGGGGCGGCAAGTGCGGAACATCGAGGCAGCTAAACCCGGCATTTCCAACCCCCAAGCGATCGTCCTGGTCGGCGCCCACTACGATTCCCTCGTCGGCACACCGGGCGCCAACGACAACGCCACCGGCACGGCGGCCTTGCTTGCGCTCGCTCGACTGCTCAAGGAGCGGCCTCTGGCGCGCACCGTTCGCCTGGTGGCCTTCGTCAATGAAGAGCCGCCCTTCTTTCATACCGATGTCATGGGTAGCCGGATCTACGCCCGGCGCGCGCGGGAAAAGAAGGAAAACATCGTGGCCATGCTCTCCCTGGAGACAATCGGCTACTATACGGAGCGCCCGAACAGCCAGTCCTACCCCGCCGGGCTCGGACTCTTCTACCCCGACACGGGCAACTTCCTTGCCTTCGTGAGCAACCTAGCTTCCCGGGGGCTGCTTCGTCGGGCGATCCAAGCGTTTCGCGAAAGCACGCCCTTCCCCTCCGAAGGTGGGGCCGTGCCAGGCTGGGTGATGGGGGTGAGCTGGTCGGACCATGGGTCCTTCTGGAAGGAGGGTTACCGGGCCATCATGGTGACCGACACCGCCCTGTTTCGCTATCCCTATTACCACTCCCCCCAGGACACGCCGGACAAGGTCGACTACGAGGCCATGGCGCGGATCGTGAACGGTCTTGCCCACGTGGTGGTCGATCTGGCTGATGGGGATCCCTTTTAATTCGGAGCGGGCGTGACCCGCGATCTGGAGGTGCCCAAGCGCACCCGCGCCGCGGCCAATGCCGGGGCCAGCATCTCATGCCCCCATTGCCAGGAGCCTCCCGCTCAGATGCGCGCTCCCCGATCTTTATCGCCCGGTCACAACGCCTCTGTCCCTGCAGCCGCGGAAAGAAGCGCAAGGACCGCCGCGGTGCCGCTGGCGTGAGCCTTTCCGCGCAAGCCCTCGAGCGAACTCGAGCCCTCTTGCTGGCGGGCCGCACCGCGGAGGCTGAGCCCTTCCTGCGGCGCATGGCCACGAAATATTCCCAAGATGCGGCCGTGTGAAGTCTGCTTGCTTAGTGCGCCCACTACCCGGGGCGCAGGGAAGCGGCGACGGCCGCCCTGGCCCACGGGCATAGCACGTATCAGGCCAACTTAGCTCTGCGGCTCGTCGAAGCCGGCCGGCGAGCCGGATCGGCGCGGCTGCTGCGCCGTGGGCTCGAGCGCTCGCCTTTGCCCGCGATGCCCTCTCGGGCTGCTGTGACCTGCTCGCCTGGATCGAAAAGAAGGAGCTCCCGGCGGTGGAGTCTCAGGTATCCAGGGGACTTACTACACCCCGCCCGCCCCGATTCAACACGTGCGTATAGACCATGGTCGTGGACACATCCTTATGGCCCAGGGGCTCTTGCACCGTGCGGATGTCGTAACCCACCTGCAAAAGATGCGTGGCGAACGAATGCCGAAGGACATGCGGCGTCACCGGTTTGTGGATACCGGCCAGCCGGGCCGCTTCGCGTACTGCGCGTTGGACGCTGTGCTCGTGAATGTGATGTCTATGTTCGATGCCGCTGCAGGGATCCACAGAACGAACTGGCGAAGGAAACACATACTGCCAGCCCCGGGCCCTCGCGGCATGGGGATATTTCACCGACAGCGCGTTGGGTAGATAAATCTCCCCAAAGCCTGCTACCAGATCGCGCTCGTGCAAAGCCTTCACTTTCTACAAGTGCGCCCGCAAAGGAAGGATCATGTTTTCCGGCAACACCGTTACCCTATCCTTGTTCCCATTTCCCTCCCACGCGATGATCTCGCGGCGCGTGAATTCGATGCCCTTCACGCGAAGTCGCAACCCTTCGAGTAACCGCATGCCGGTGCCATACAACAGGCTGATGATAATCCCCATCGTCCCAGATGTGACATTCAGCAGCGGCCGCACCTCGGTTTGCGTGAGCACCATCGGCAGGCGTCTTGACGCCTTCGCGGGCACTGCCTCATCCAGCCACGGCAATTCGATGCCCAACACCTGCTTGTACAAAAACAGCAACGTGGCCCTGGCTGGTTCTGTGTCGAAGCCGACACATGACGCTCGGATGCTAGATAGGACAAAAATGCGGCCACCTTCTCCTCGCCATCTCTGCAGGATGCCGCTTGCCGTGAAAGAGGATGAACCTCCGCGCCCATTCGACATACGTATCTTCAGTTCGGATACTGTAATGCCGCAAGCGAATTTCCGTGCGCGAACGGTCTAGCAGTTTCGGCGACCGCTGAGCAGAGGTCTGAGGATCCATCCGCAAACATTTAGGTTTCTCTAAACAACAATACAAGTAAAAACCAATTTCGAGGCTAGAGCACACTGGTATTGGCGTTTACTTAGCCAACCCCATCCCGTAGGATAGGCGTTGCCTAAATTACGCTAGACAATCCATGAGTGGAAGATGAACACAGGAGAAAAGCTCATCGTTTGGCGGATTCACCTTCGATCTTCACCCGAGAAGGTCTACGAGATGATCGCTACTGACGAGGGCCGCCGGCGCTTCTGGGCCGAGTCAGCTGACGAGCGCGACGGGACGATCGATTTCCGGTTCCCGAACGGGATGACGCTCTCTAGCCGCATCCTCGAAGCGCTTCCCCCTAAGCGCTTCAGCGTCGAGTATTTCGCAGGTAGCCATACAACCTTTGAGTGCTCTGACGACGATGAGGGAGGAACAGACCTGACCCTGACCGACGCCGGCGTACCTCGGAAGTGGCGCTCCGAAACCGCAGTCGGCTGGGTCAGCGTACTGTTGGCGCTCAAGGCCGCTGTAGATTTCAACATCGACCTCCGTAATCATCATGGTGAACGCACCTGGGACCAGTCCTATGTCGACAACTGAGGGTCCTCACGTTCGTGGCTGTCTAACGGGCGCGTGGAACCGACCGCCTTTGGCGGCGGCTCACGCGCCAATCCGTTAGGCAGCAGCAAGTGTGAGCAAATCAACCATGAAGACCCAATATTACACAGCGACGAGCCTTGACGGCTTCATTGCGACAGAGGACGACTCGTTGGATTGGCTATTCTCTCTCGGTGATCTGAGTAGCACCAGCTACCCAGAGTTCATCTCAGGCGTGGGCGCACTAGCCATGGGGTCGGCAACCTACGAGTGGATCGTGCGTAACGCTGATCAGGTTCGAGCTCAGCTGGGTTCGGCGTGGCCATACTCTCAGCCGGCCTGGGTCTTTTCAAGTCGCAAGCTCCCTGTAATCGCAGGCGCGAACATTCGATTCGTGAGCGGAGATGTGCGCCCCGTACATGCTGAAATGCGTTCTGCTGCCGGCAGCAAGAACATCTGGATAGTCGGTGGCGGGGATCTCGCTGGCCAGTTCTTTAACGCGGGTCTGCTAGACGAACTGATCGTGCAGGTCGGGTCAGTTACCCTTGGCAGGGGCAAGCCGCTTTTCCCGCGCAGGGTCTTAAGCCCGGTACTGCGCTTGGTGTCTGTTCGTCAACTGGGCGTCGGTATGGCTGAGTTGCACTATGAAGTACATAAAGGCAATCTGGCCAGAGACGCCTAACAACAGCATGCAGTCGACGCCGCTGCGCGTCGCCACTGAGCCGCAGCGTTAGCCAACCCGAGCAATGATTGCAATGAATAACTGAGGAGAATATGGCGGTTCCTGATTTCCAAACCATCATGCTTCCACTCTTGGAGTGTTTTGGCGACGGTCAAGAGCATTCTACCCAAGAATTATTGGATAACCTTGCTAAAAGGTTCTCTCTTACTGAAGAAGAGCTGAATGCACTCTTACCAAGCGGTAAGCAAAAGATATTTTACAATCGGGTTGGCTGGGCAAGGACTTACTTGACCAAAGCGGGACTTCTTGAAATGTCGCGTCGCTCCTATTACAGGATAACAGACCGCGGTCGGCAAGTATTGGCTCGCAAGCCGCCACGGATTGATATGAAATTTCTTGAGCAGTTCCCCGAATATATTGAATTTCGGGAGCGTGAGAGCGGCCGACGTAAACCTAGTGAAATCACTAGTGAAGTGAGCGAGAAAACACCAGAAGAAATTCTTGAAGATGCATACGAAAGTATACGAGATGGGTTGGCTCAGGAATTATTGGGATTGGTAAAACAGAGTTCTCCCTCCTTTTTTAGCGTCTTGTCGTCGAACTTCTTGTCAAGATGGGATACGGTGGTTCTCGCCGGGATGCGGCAAGAGCAGTTGGCCACGTAAGCTTCCCCGTCAAGTAGACAGCCTATTACTGGAGTCCGCGGCAGTTGTG
>NZ_DAIRTR010000112.1:0-9694 GCF_036803785.1 Pelomicrobium sp.
AAACCCCACCCCTCGCCCTGCCCGACCTGAGTGGGCGCGTGCATCGTCTCGAGGACTACCGAGGCCAGGTGGTGCTGGTCAACTTTTGGGCCACCTGGTGCCCGCCCTGCCGCGCCGAAATGCCTTCCATGCAAAGGCTCCAGGACAAGCTCGCCGGACGGCCCTTCGCCATCCTGGCGGTGGACATGGGTGAAACCGAGGCCGAGGTCCGGGATTTTCTCAAGGAAGTGCCGGTCCGCTTCCCCATCCTTCTGGACAAGGACGGTGCCGCCCTGAGGGCGTGGAAAGTGCGGGCCTTCCCCACCAGTTTCGTGGTGGATACGGAAGGCCGGGTCCGCTATTCCCTCTTCGGCGCCAAGGAGTGGGATGACCCGGACGCGCTGGAGAAGATCGGCGTTCTGCTCCAGGGGGCGGCCAAGCGCCAGGCGGGCCGTGAAGCGGCAAGATGAACCGCTCAACGCAACGGATCCTCTCGACAAGCGCGGGGTGGGAAAGCCGGTATCACGCAGGTCCACAGGACTGAGCGGGAACGATGGCCAACGACATAGAAAGAGCTCCGACGGAGCAGGAAAAACGCCCGGCGACCACGCCCCGTCCGACGAGCGCGGCCAAGTTCGTCGAAGGGCGGGTCGTGGCCCTTAAACCCTGGACCGAGCGGCTGTACTCGATCCAGGTGGAAGCAGCCGTAGAGCCCTTCCGGGCTGGCCAGTTCGGGCGCCTGGCGCTTCCCGGCGAGGCGGGCGAGATGATCGTCCGTCCCTATTCTTTCGTGAACGCCCCCCACGAGCGGCCCCACGAGTTTTACTTCATCACTCTGGAGAACGGCCCCCTGACCCAGCGGCTGGTGAGGCTGCATCCGGGAGACCCCATCTGGATCGCGCCCCGGGCCTCGGGCTTCATGACCCTTGCCGACATCCAGGATGCGGACTTTCTGTGGCTTCTCTCCACGGGCACCGCTGTCGGCCCGTTCCTCTCCATCTGCAAGACGGAGGAGGCCTGGCGGCGGTTCAAGAAGGTGGTGCTCGCCCACGCGGTGCGCTACGCGGAGGAGCTCACCTACCAGGAAACGGTGCGGGTCATCGCCGAGCAGCGAGGGAGCCAGTTCGTTTACGTGCCCTTCGTCACCCGGGAGGATACGAATTTCGCCCTCAAGGCCCGGATCCCCCAGGCGATTCAGGACGGACGGCTGGAGGCTCGGGCAGGCGTGCCCCTTGCCGCCGAAGGCTCCCAGGTCATGATCTGCGGTAACCCGGACATGGTAGCCGACACCAGCGCCGTATTGGAGGCGCGGGGCTTCAAGAAAAACCGGCGCAAAGACCCCGGCCAGATCACTGTGGAGAACTACTGGTGAAGCAGTGATCCGGCGGAGTTGCCATTACCGCTCCGCCGGAAAAAACATTCAGCACAACCGCAGGTTGGAAAACCACAGAAGGGCGTCGGGGTCCAGGTAGCCGCGAAAAGCCCACACCCCGAGGGTAGTGAGCGCCGCCACCAGCGCCACTGCCAGCCAGGCCCAGGGGTTCCCGTCCAGCGCGTCTTTCACCGCCCGCGGCAGCCCGAAGACTTCCCCACGCCTTGAGATCATTTCACGGATGCTCCGGCAAAGGAGGCGGGCCTCAGCGCCCGGTCGTCGATGGGCCAGTGCAGGAGGGCCGCTAGCACTCCCAGCCCGATGGTGATGACCCAGACCGTGTCATAGGTGCCGGTCAGATCGAACAGAAAACCGCCCAGCCACACGCCCATGAAGCTTCCCATCTGATGGCCCAGAAACACGAAGCCGAACAAGGTCGAGAGATATTTTACGCCGAAGATCTGGGCCACGACCCCATTGGTGAGGGGCACGGTGCTCAGCCATAGAAGTCCCATACTGGCGGCGAATAGATAGACGGAAGTCTCGGTGATGGGCAAAAGCAGGAATACCGAGATCACCCCCGCCCGGACGAGGTAGATGCCCGCCAGAAGATATTTCTTCCGGTAATGCCCGCCCAGCCACCCTGCCGCGTAAGTGCCCAGGATGTTGAACAGCCCGATCAGCGCGAGCGCCATCATTCCCGCCTGGGCAGGCAGTCCTTGGTCGGTCAAGAAGGCCGGAAAGTGCACGGCGATGAATACCACTTGAAAACCGCACACGAAGAAGCCGAAGCACAAAAGCCAGAAGCCCGAGTGCCCCCCCGCCTCCACCAGGGCCTCCCGCATCGTTTGCCCAGAAAGGACGCCGGCGGTCGCACCGTCGCGACGCTCCGCCAGGGCCGCTGCCAGGGGTGCCATGAGCGCTGCCAGGACGGCGAGGAGGAGAAGCGCGTTGAACCAGCCAAACGCCCCGATCAAGGACTGCTCCACCGGCAGCATGATGAACTGGCCGAAAGAGCCCGCGGCACCGGCAATGCCGAAGGCCATGCTGCGCTTGTGGGGCGGAAAGGCCCGGCCCAGGGCGCCGTAGACCACCGAGAAGGCGGTGCCCGAGAGCCCGAGCCCGATGAGCAGCCCGGCGCTCAAGGAAAGGGTGACAGGGCTGTCCGAGTAGGCCATCAAGGCGAGGCCCAAAGCATAGAGCACGCCGCCCGCGGCGAGCACCCGCCCGGTCCCGAACCGGTCGGCCACCATGCCGGCGACGGGCTGCGCTAAGCCCCAGACCAGGTTCTGGAGTGCGATGGCGAAAGCGAACACTTCTCGGCCCCAGCCGTACTCGCCGCTCATGGGCTGGAGAAACAGCCCGAACCCATGGCGGATGCCCAGGGAGAGGGTCAAGATCACCCCCCCGAAGAAGAGGACAACGGCGGGGGTACGCCAGGCTCCTTTCACCTTTCTCTCCTTTGGCAAAGATGCACTCATGGAATCAGCAGTATAGGCCTGTTCGCCGCGGGACAAGCAACACATGCCCGGAGCGCAGGCAAGCCTTCTGTGCCGGTGTGTGCCTCGAGACGTCGCCCCGAGGGGGCATCGTGATGACAGCCAAACGAGCCGAAGTGCAACAAGCCTGTGATACGCCTCGCAGGCGAAGACACCCCCTTGGCCCAGATCTAGCAAGCGCGCTTGCTCCTCTTCGACCTCTCCTGCCAGAACAAGCCCCCCGCAGCTTTTTCAATCTGACCTTGGGGAGGGGGTGTGACCGACGCGGCGCCAGACGTACAGCTCACCGCCCGGCTGCCGATACGGGAGCCGATCGA
The DNA here is from genome assembly GCF_036803785.1 of Pelomicrobium sp. Lineage (NCBI taxonomy): Bacteria > Pseudomonadati > Pseudomonadota > Hydrogenophilia > Pelomicrobium > Pelomicrobium sp. The sequence continues at coordinate 3,168 of NZ_DAIRTR010000112.1, forward strand.
CCGGATACGCCGGACCGTCGTCATGGCCAAGGTCGGCTCATCTCACCGGCAGACCTGGGCTGGAACGCCCGGAGCGTGCACGCAGTCTGGAGGGCCAGCGGGAAAAAGCCGAGCGCATCGCCGTTCGGCCTACCTTGATCCGCTGCCGCCCAGTGCCCAGGCCTGCGCCGAGTGGGGCGTCTCCCGGCTAACCCCGTACTGTTCGGTGGCCAAGTACGGGCTCAAGCACTGAGCGCTGTTGATACCACTTCGCCGCGCACGAGCGCGGATGTCCGCTAAGAGCAAAATTCCCCCTCGTTCATGATCATTCAATGCCTGCATCGAGTGTTCTCAAGACGCGTGGGAGAGAAGAAACGCCTCATGACAGCCCAACTTCCCGTGATGCCGAGGCGCCCGATACGCGCATCGTGGTTTTGCGTTTAGAATCGCTCCCATGGCACAGCGCGACTGGCCAATGGGCCGCCCGGCACCGCTTCCCCAAAACGTCCTCGACGAGCTGCGTGCCATCGTGGGCGAGCGCTTGTCTACGTCGGCCGCGGTTCGCGCCCATCATGGCAAGGACGAGTCCTATCACACGCCCCAGCCCCCCGACGCGGTGGTGTTTCCCGAGACCACGGAAGAAGTGCGGGCCATCGTGGTGGCCTGCCGCCGCCACCGGATACCCATGGTGCCCTTTGGCGCTGGCACCTCGGTGGAAGGCCAGGTCCTCGCGCCCCACGGGGGCGTGTGCGTCGATTTCGCCCGCATGGACCGTATCCTGGCAGTGCATCCCGAAGACCTGGACGCCACGGTCCAGGCCGGGGCCACCCGGGAACGATTGAACGACCATCTACGACATACGGGGCTTTTCTTTCCCATCGACCCCGGCGCTAACGCCACCCTGGGCGGCATGGCCTCTACCCGCGCCTCCGGCACCAACGCCGTGCGCTACGGCACCATGCGAGAGAACGTGCTGGGACTCACTGTGGTCACCGCCGACGGGCGAGTGATACGCACGGCCCGGCGCGCCCGCAAAAGCGCAGCGGGCTACGACCTGACGCGCCTGTTCGTGGGCGCCGAGGGCACCTTGGGGCTCATCACCGAGGTGAGCCTACGGCTTCACCCGCTGCCCGAGGCCATCTCCGCCGCCGTCTGCCCTTTTCCCGACGTGAGCTCCGCCGTCGCCACGGTGATCCAGACCATCCAGTCGGGCATCCCCATCGCCCGCAGCGAGCTGCTGGACGCTTTGACCCTGCGGGCGGTAAACCGCTACGCCAAAACCGGCCATCGGGAAGCGCCCACCCTTTTCCTGGAATTTCACGGCACTGACGCGGGAGTGGCGGAGCAGGCCCGCGCCGTGGAGGCCATCGCCCGGGAACACGGAGGGTTGGGCTTTCAATGGGCCAGCCGGCCCGAGGAGCGCAGCCGCCTGTGGAAGGCCCGGCACGAAGCGTATCCGGCTTGCCTGCAGCTCGTCCCCGGCCGCCGGGCGCTCGTCACCGATGTCTGCGTGCCCATTTCTCGGCTGGCCGAGTGCATCGAGGCTACACAGGAGGACATCGCCCGAACCTCACTTCCAGTGCCTCTCTTCGGCCACGTGGGCGACGGCAACTTCCACTTGATCGTGCTGGTGGATCCCCAGGAGCCCGAGCACCTCAGGGAGGCGCGCACCCTCAACCACCGGCTGGTGCAGCGGGCCCTCGCCCTGGACGGGACCTGCACCGGCGAGCATGGCATTGGCGTCGGCAAGCGCGACTACCTGCGTGAAGAGCTGGGCGAGGGCGTGGAGCTGATGGTGGCCATCAAGCGAGCCCTGGACCCGGACAACCTGTTCAATCCGGGCAAGATCTTTCCGGAGGACGCCGCCCGTGGATGATCCGTTGAAGCAAGCGCGTATCGATCTCGCCGCCGCCCTGCGCGCCGCCGAGGTCTTGGGCTTTCACGAGGGCATCTGCAATCACTTCAGCGTCAAGGTACCGAATACCACTGACCGGTTCCTGGTGAATCCCTTTGGCCTCCACTGGCGCGAGATCACCGCGAGCCGCCTGCTCCTGGTGGACGCGGAAGGTCGCGTGCTGGAAGGGGAAGGCCGGGTGGAGAAAACGGCGCTTTGCATTCATACCGCCCTCCACCGCCGCAACTCCCGCGCTGTCTGCGTGCTCCACACCCACATGCCCTACGCGACAGCGCTCACCATGATCGAGGGCGGCGAGCTTCTTCCCGCTGGGCAGAATGCCCTGCGTTTCTACGGCGATATCGCTTACGACCACGCCTACAACGGACTGGCGCTCGCCGAATCGGAGGGCGAGCGCATCGCCCACGCTTTGGGAGACAAGCGTGTTCTCTTTCTCGCCAACCACGGCGTCATCGTGGTGGGCAGGAGCGTCGCCGCCGCCTTCGACGACCTCTACTATCTGGAGCGGGCGGCCCAGGCCCAGGTCCTCGCCCTGTCCACCGGGTTGCCCCTCAAACGCGTGCCCGACGAGGTGGCCCGCCGCACGTTCCAGGAATTCGCTTCCACCGACAGCTATGCGCGCCTCCACTTCGAAGCACTGAAGCGGCTCCTCGCCGGGGCCGATCCCGACTATACGACTTGAGGCGTCCCAGCCCACGCCCCGCGCCTGGAGCCCAAGGCTTTGCTATCCTTCGCCGGCACACCGACCCTTTCCGGAGGATGAGACCTTGGATGCGCCTCACCCTTACTGCGCCTGGCGGTTGAACCCGTTGCCCGAGCGGGAAGCCCTGGTGAACGAGCTGCACGCCCGACCCTTCATGGCGCTGCGCGCGCCTCTGGAGGTGTCCCACCTCGCGGTGCTATCCGGCGAGCTGGAAAACGAACGCAACCGAGACCACTTCGTCGAGCTGTGCCGACGTTTCGGCGCCACCCCGCCCGCCCCTGAAGCGAACCACCACGTCGCTGACCTGGGAGACGTGCGGGTGCGCTGGGAGCGGCACACGGAATTCACCACCTACACCTTCTATCGGCAAGGGCTTTTCCTTGAGCCCTTCCGCGATCCGGCCATCACCCGCGTGCCGGTAGACTGGCTGCACCAACTCCCGGGCCAGCTCCTGGTGGCGGTGCATTTGGCCCTGGAAAGCACCACTACGGCAGAGCGGGACGCGGCGAGCCTGGCGGCCTTGTGCGGCTCGGACCGCTACGTGGGCGCCTTCATGGCCGGCGGCAAGGCGATCGCCTGGACCGACTTTCGGCTCAACGCCGACGGCTTCGTGCGCATCCTGGTCCGCGATCGGGGGCTCAACGACCGCCAGGCGGGCCGGCTGGTGCAGCGACTGCTGGAAGTGGAGACCTACCGCACGGCGGCCCTGCTCGCCTTTCCTCTGGCGCTGAAAATCCGTCCCCAGCTGCGGGCGCTGGAGTTGGAGTTGACCGGGCTCACCGGCCAGATCGCCCAAGTCAAGGATCTGGAGACGGAACAAGCGCTGCTCGCGGCGCTCACCCGCCTGGACGCGGAGACGGCGCGGCTCGCGAGCCAGACCAGTTACCGCTTCGGCGCCGCCCGCGCCTATTACAGCCTGGTGCGTCGGCGCATCACCGAGCTGCGGGAGGCCCGCATCGAAGGGCTGCAAACTTGGGGCGAGTTCATGGACCGGCGTCTCGCTCCGGCCATGGAGACCTGCGAGTCGGTCAACGCCCGGATTAATGCCCTGGCGGTGCGGGTCGCCCACGCGGGCAATTCCCTGCGCACGGTGGTGGACGTGGCGCTCCAGGCCCAGAACCGGGACTTGCTGCGCTCCATGAACCGCCGGGTGCAACTGCAGATCCGCCTGCAGCAGACCGTGGAGGGCCTCTCGGTGGTGGCCATCAGCTACTATGCCATCGGGTTGCTAGGCTATGGCTTCAAAGGCCTTGCCGGCTTCGTGCCGGGCTTGTCCGTGGAGCTGCTCCAGGCAGGAAGCTTGCTCGTGATCGTGCCCTTGGTGTGGGCGGGAATCCGCCGCCTGCGGCATCTGGCCGCCCCCGAACCGCCCTCGTTTGGGGCTCGCTGAGCTGCGCAGCAGCTGCGCCCATGACTCTATCGACACCCTCCATAGCGTGAGTGAGGGCACGATCCTGGTGCCGGACACGCCAAGCAGTGGCGCACACAAGCAGCGTGGAAAAGCGGTCTATGGCCCGGTTCGATCCGCTATCGCAAGCCCGATCGGAAGGCTTGCTCGAAGGCCCGCGCCACGCACCAGCCCACCGGCGTGACGGCCCCCGCGTACCGGGCCGGTGGCCCCGGTAGCGCGGCGATGGTTACCGTGTCAGTGCTGGTGCCGGTGGCCGGGTAGCCGTCGGGCGTGCGTCGGCCGGCGAGTACCCGGGCTTTCACTTCGGCCACGAGTTGCACCAGCTCCACCCAAGCGGCATTGGGCAGCTCGGCTTCCACGATCACGCAAGCGTTGATCGTGTGGGGAAGCGGGACCTCGAACACGGGGCTCAATCCCGGGGCAGAGAGATTGCTCAGACCCGCCGTCACCCAGGCACGGGCGCGAAATCCGTCCCGCATCTCGCTGCCTTGCCCGTAACGCTCCAGCCGCGCCGCGGTCAGGCAGCCAGTGGTCTCCTCCGGGGGAAACCCCAGGGAGGCGAGCCGGGCGGCGATCCAGCCTTGCAGATCGGCCTCGCGAAAATCAGCGCCCACATGGTGGTTGACCCAGTGGCGACTCTTGACCCAGCCGCCCCGGTAGGGAGCGCTGGAGAGGACGGGGCAGAGCCGGCCGAAATCCACCGATAGCGTGCCCCGCGCGAGCCTCACAGAAACAGAAGCGGGAAAGGTGTCGAACACGGGAATCGCTACGCGACCGCCGCCATCAGCACTGCGGCCTCGGCGAGCTCCACCAGCGCCCCGGCGGTATCTCCCGTGGTTCCGCCGAGACGCGCCATCATGAGGGCGCGAAGGCCGCCGAACACGAGGGCCGCCGCCAGCACGATCACGACCCCTTGCTGCGGGAACAAGATGAAGAGGAGCACCACCGATGCCCCGACGCTCGCCGCCGCGCCGCGGCGAGGCAAATGGGCGGCCAGGGCGCTGCCCAAACCGCCCGGGCGCACGTAGGGGGTGGTCAAAAACAGCAAGGGCACCAGGGCCCGGCCGGCCAGGGGAGCGGCGCAAAGGGCGGCCCAGGCTTGCCCTTCCAGCGCCGCCTGCAACGCGGCGAACTTGGCGATCAGCACCAGCGTCACCGCCACGATCGCACCTGCGCCCCGGTGAGGATCCTTCATGATGGCCAGGGTACGGTCGCGGTCGCCGCCGCCCCCGAGCCAAGCGTCGGCGCTGTCGGCCAGGCCGTCCAGATGCAAGGCCCCCGTGACCGCGACCCACAGGGCGAGGAGCAACGCCGCGGCGAGGCCGCAGGGCAGGCCTTGCAGGGCCCAGCCGAGGCCCGCCAGCAGCCCCCCCAGCAGGACTCCGATGGCAGGGTACCAGACGATGGAGCGGCCCACGTCCTGTGCCCGCCAGTCACCCCGGGCCACGGGCAGGCGGGTGAGGAACTGGAGCGCGATCAAGAAGGGTTGCAGCATCGCTCAAGGCGATCCCGCGGCCTGCGGAGAGCTCCGCGGGCACTGGGCTTGCCAGCGAACCCGGTGCCCGAGGGGCACCGGAATGGCCAGCAGGTGTGTGAGCGGCCGGCCCGTGAGATGGGCCGCGACCACCCGGATCGGCCCGCCGTGGGTGATGATCAGCACCCGCTCCCCCTGGCAACGGGAAACGAGTTCCCGCCACGCGGCGAGCACCCGATCCCGGAACGCGGGCAATGGCTCGCCTCCCGGGGGCGGATGAGTCAGGGGATCGCGCCAGAACCGCTCCAGGGCTTCGGGCTCTTCGGCCATCAACGCCTCCGCGGTCCGCCCTTCCCAGGCGCCGAAATCGATCTCGCTCCAGCGCTCGTCCACTTCCAGGATCCGGCCGTAGCGCTTCGCCAGCGCTCGGGCGAAGGCCGCGCAACGCGCGCGGGGCGAGGTCACGATGCGCTCCCAGGGGCCTTGTCCTGCCACCGCTGCCTCCATTTGCCGCCAGCCGGCGGCAGTGAGGGGATCATCAGTGCTTCCCCGATAGCGAGCCCCGCCCTCCGCTTCCCCGTGGCGCAGCAGGTTGATCCATGCCGTGGCCGCCGTCACCGGGTCTTCTCCGAAACGCCCGCCTCGGCAAAGGTGGCCATCTCGGCGTGAAGCGCGCAGGCGAGCCGCAGAAGGGGCAGCGCTACTGCCGCCCCGCTCCCCTCCCCGAGGCGCATGCCCAACTGCAGGATGGGCTCGGCCGCCAGTGCCTCGAGGAGGCGCCCATGGCCGGGCTCTGCGGAGGCGTGGGCGAAGAGCAGCCACTCGCGAGCGCCCGGGCAGCAGCGCACCGCCACAGCCGCCGCGCAGGTGGCGATGAAGCCGTCCACCAGCACCGCAAGCCCCGCCTGGGCGCAGGCGACGTAGGCGCCCACGAGGGCCGCGATCTCGAAGCCGCCCACGCAGCGCAGGGCTTCCAGGGGATCGCCCAGGGCGGCGCGGTGGCGCGCCAGAGCCTGTCGCACCACCTGCGCCTTGTGCGCGACGC
>NZ_DAIRTR010000113.1:0-9671 GCF_036803785.1 Pelomicrobium sp.
TCAGCTGGTTAGAGCATCACCTTGACATGGTGGGGGTCGGTGGTTCGAGTCCACTCGCGCCTACCAGCTTCGTGCGAAAAGCCCCGCATGATGTTTCGAACTTGCACGACGACCGACGGTTGATGAAAGGGCGCGAGCCACCCGCGAAAGAAAGTGCGGCTCGGCCGCACTTTTTTTTGACTGCCACCACCTAAGGAAGTCCGGATGTCGGTCGTTATCACGCTACCCGATAAGTCCAAGAAATCTTTCGATCGCCCACCGACCGTGGCGGAAGTTGCCGCGGCCATCGGTCCTGGCCTCGCCCGCGCAGCGCTCGCCGGCAAGGTGAACGGGCGTCTGGTGGACCTGTCCCACCGCATCGACGCCGACGCGGAGGTGGCCATCGTCACCGATCGGGACCCCGAGGGATTGGAGATCCTGCGCCACTCCACGGCCCATCTCCTGGCTCACGCGGTGAAAGAGCTCTTTCCCGATGCCCAAGTGACCATCGGCCCGGTGATCGAAAACGGCTTCTACTACGACTTCGCCTACAAGCGCCCCTTTACCCCCGAGGATCTGCAGGCGATCGAAAAGCGCATGGCCGAGATCGCCAAACGGGACTATCCGGTGGAGCGCCAGGTGCTTCCCCGGGACGCGGCGGTCAGGTTCTTCCGCGACCAGGGCGAAGAGTACAAGGCCCGCATCATCGAAGCGATTCCCGAGGACGAGGAAATCTCCCTCTATCGTCAGGACGGCTTCACCGATCTGTGCCGCGGCCCCCACGTGCCCTCCACGGGCAAGCTCAAGGTATTCAAGCTGCTCAAGGTGGCGGGCGCTTACTGGCGGGGCGACGCACGCAACGAGATGCTGCAGCGAATCTATGGGACGGCCTGGGCGAAGAAGGAAGACCAGGAGGCCTATCTCAAGGCATTGGAGGAGGCGGAACGCCGCGACCACCGCCGGCTCGGCCGCAGCCTGGATCTGTTCCACACCCAAGACGAGGCCCCGGGCATGGTGTTCTGGCATCCCAAGGGCTGGACCGTGTGGCAGCAGGTGGAGCAGTACATGCGTCGGGTATACGTGGACAACGGTTACCAGGAGGTGCGTTGTCCCCAGATCCTGGACGTGAGCCTGTGGCAACGCTCGGGTCACTGGGACAACTTCCGCGAGAACATGTTCTTTACCGCTTCCGAAAACCGCCAGTACGCGGTGAAGCCCATGAACTGCCCGGGGCACGTGCAAATCTTCAACAGCGCGCTGCGCAGCTACCGCGACCTGCCCCTGCGCTACGGTGAGTTCGGCTCCTGCCACCGCAACGAACCCTCCGGAGCGTTGCATGGGCTCATGCGGGTGCGCGCCTTCACCCAGGACGACGGTCACATCTTCTGTACTGCGGGGCAGATCGAGCCGGAGGTGGTGGCGTTCCACCGCCTGGCCCTGAGCGTGTACGCCGATTTCGGCTTCGACGACGTCACCATCAAGCTGGCCCTGCGGCCCGAGAAGCGGCTGGGCTCCGACGAGGTCTGGGATCAGGCGGAAGGGGCGCTGCGGGCGGCGCTGGCCGCTTGCAACGTGCGCTGGGAGGAGCTCCCGGGCGAAGGGGCGTTCTATGGGCCCAAGATCGAATATCATCTCAAGGATTCCATTGGCCGCTCCTGGCAGTGTGGAACCATCCAGGTGGATTTCGCCATGCCCCAGCGGCTCGGGGCGGAGTACGTGGCGGAGGACAACACCCGCCAGACGCCGGTCATGCTTCACCGGGCGATCCTGGGCTCCATGGAGCGGTTCATCGGCATTCTGATCGAGCACTACGCTGGGGCGTTTCCCTTGTGGCTCGCGCCCGTCCAAGCGGTGGTGATGAACATTTCCGAAGGCCAGGCGGCCTACGCCCGGGAAGTGGGCGAGGCGCTGCGGCGCCGGGGGCTGCGAGTGCAATGCGACTTGAGGAACGAAAAAATAACCTATAAAATTCGCGAACATAGTTTGCAGAAAGTGCCGTTCCAGCTCGTTGTCGGGGACAAGGAGGTGGCGGCACGCAAAGTGGCGGTGCGGGCGCGAGGCAACCAGGACCTGGGGGCGATGACCCTAGAGGCGTTCTGGGACCTGGTCGAGCGGGAACTGGCCAAGAAGGGGCGCACCGAATGAGGGCTGTAGCAGCCGCGCGTGTTGACGAGCGGAGCGCGGCGAGCTGCAGCTTTTTTTGACTTGGAGGGCTGACGCTATCGTTCAAGAGAAACAGCACCGGATCAATGGCGAGATCACTGCGCCCGAGGTCCGACTGATCGGCGTAAACGGCGAGCAGATCGGCATCGTGAGTCTGGCTACTGCCCAGCAAATGGCGGAGGAAGCAGAGCTGGATTTGGTGGAAATCGCGCCGCAGGCAAAACCCCCGGTCTGCCGCATCATGGACTACGGGAAGTTCAAGTATCGGGAGAGCAAGAAGCGGCACGAGGCCAGGCTCAAGCAGAAGCAGATCCAAGTCAAGGAAATCAAGTTCCGGCCGGGAACCGACGAAGGCGACTACCAGATTAAGCTGCGCAATCTGGTCCGTTTCCTCCAGGAAGGGGATAAGGCAAAAGTGACGCTGCGTTTCCGCGGGCGTGAAATGGCCCACCAGGAGATCGGCGCTCGCCTGCTCGAGCGGGTGAAGGCAGACCTGGAGCCCTACGGCACGGTGGAGCAGTTTCCGAAGATGGAAGGGCGGCAGATGGTCATGGTGCTGACGCCCAGAAAAAAGTGAGCGGAGGCTAAAACACGCACAGGCGGCCGGCGCGAGACGGCCGCTCGTTGCGGCTGGCGGTTTGAAGTTCGTGACGTGTATAAGCGACGCCAGGTCACGAAGCGCCCGTCCCTGCGGGCCACCTGGCGAGCGAAGAAAGGAGAGTGAAAGTGCCCAAACTCAAGACCAAGCGTGGCGCCGCCAAACGCTTCAAGGTGCTGGGCGGCGGTGGGATCAAGCGCACCCAGTCCCACTTGCGCCACATCCTCACCAAGAAATCGCGCAAGCGCAAACGCAACCTGCGCGGGACGACCATGATTCACCCGGCCGACAAGGCCTTGGTGAGGAACATGCTGCCGTACGCGTAAAGGAGCGCACCCATGCCAAGAGTCAAACGTGGAGTCACGGCGCGTGCCCGTCACAAGAAGGTGCTTGCCCAGGCCAAAGGCTATCGTGGCCGTCGCAAGAACGTGTTCCGGGTCGCCACCCAGGCGGTGATGAAGGCGGGGCAGTACGCCTACCGGGACCGCCGCCAGCGCAAGCGGCAGTTTAGGGCCTTGTGGATCGCCCGCATCAATGCCGCGGCGCGGGAGTGTGGTTTGACCTACAGCGCTTTCATGAACGGGCTGAAGAAAGCCTCCATCGAGATCGACCGCAAGGTGTTGGCCGATCTCGCGGTGTTGGACAAGCCGGCCTTCGTTCGCATCGCGCAGCAAGCCAAGGCGAGCCTCGGCGCCTGAGAGACTTGCCCGGCCTGGGGGGCGAAAGCCCCCTTCTTGTTCGTGGGTGGGCCCGTGAAACCCATGCTTCAGCCGTCGATGGAAAGCCTGGATCAGCTCGTCCAGGAGGCGCTCGAGGAGTTTCGTCGCGTCAAGGACCCCGATTCCCTGGAGCGGGCAAAGGCGCGCTATCTGGGCCGCGCGGGGATCCTCACCGGGCTGCTGAAAACGCTCGGTCGGTTGCCGCCGGAGGAACGGCCGGTGGCAGGGGCGCGGATCAACCAAGCCAAGCAGAGGCTAGAGGAAGCCCTCGCACGCACCCGGGAGGCTCTGGCGTGGCGCACGCTGGAAGAGCGCTTGGCCTCCGAAGCCCTGGACGTCTCCCTCCCGGGACGGGGCCAGGGCGTCGGCGGGCTGCATCCCGTCACCCGTACCCTAGCCCGCATCGAGGCCCTGTTCGCTTCCATCGGCTTTGAGATCGCCTCCGGCCCCGAGATCGAAACCGATTATTACAACTTCACGGCCCTCAACATTCCAGAGGGGCATCCCGCCCGGGCCATGCACGATACTTTCTACGTGGAAGGCGGTCTGCTCCTGCGCACCCATACCTCCCCGATCCAGATCCGCTATATGGAGCGCCATACGCCGCCCGTCAAGATCATCGCTCCGGGGAAGGTCTATCGCGTGGATTCGGACGCCACCCACTCCCCCATGTTCCACCAGGTGGAGGGCTTGTGGATCGACAGGCACATCACTTTCGCTGATCTCAAGGGGGTCGTGGCCGATTTCCTGGCCCGGTTTTTCGAGCGGGACACGCTCCGCATTCGCTTCCGACCGTCCTTCTTCCCGTTCACCGAACCCTCCGCCGAGATCGACATGAGCTTCGGCGAGGGCTGGCTAGAGTTGGGTGGGTGCGGCATGGTGCATCCCAATGTCCTGAAGTTCGTCGACATCGATGCCGAGCGCTACCAGGGCTTCGCCTTCGGCCTTGGCGTGGAGCGGTTAGCGATGCTGCGCTATGGGGTCAACGACATCCGGGCGTTTTTTGAAAACGACATGCGCTTTCTCAAGCAGTTCAATTAGGCGGCAGTTTCCGAAACGGTTTACCGTTGCCCGTTCACGATTGCCATGAAGTTCTCCGAACACTGGCTGCGCAGCTTCGTGGATCCGCCCCTCACCAGCGAGGAGCTGGCAGAGGCCCTCACCATGGCCGGCTTGGAAGTGGAGGCATGGGAGCCGGTTGCGCCGCCCTTCAGTGGAGTCGTCGTGGGCCGGGTGCTGGCGGTGGAAAAGCACCCGGAGGCGGACCGCCTCACGATCTGCCGCGTCGACGCGGGGGGAGATCCTCTCACCATCGTGTGCGGCGCGCCCAACGTGCGCTCCGGCATGAAGGCGCCGTGCGCCCTGGTGGGCGCACGGCTGCCGCAATTGACCATCCAGGAGGCCCGGGTACGGGGCGTGGTCTCTCAAGGCATGCTGTGCTCGGCTTGGGAACTGGGCCTGTCCCAGGAGGCCTCCGGGTTGATGGAGCTGCCTGCGCACGCTCCCGTGGGGATGGATGTGCGGGAAGCGTTGGATCTGGACGATCGGCTCTTCACTCTGAAGCTCACTCCCAACCGCGGCGACTGCCTGAGTGTCGCGGGCATCGCCCGGGAGGTGGCGGCCATCACCGCCACGAGCCTGCGGCTGCCTGAAGCCGAGCCGGTGTTCGCAAGCGTCAAGGATACGCTGCCCCTACGAGTGGAGGCTTCCGATGCTTGCCCCCTCTATTGCGGCCGAGTGATCCGGGGTGTCAATCCTGTCGCCCCCACGCCGGACTGGATGCTTCAGCGCCTGGAGCGCAGCGGCGTGCGTTCCGTCAATGCCCTTGTAGATGTCACCAACTACGTGATGCTGGAGCTGGGGCAGCCCCTGCATGCCTTCGATCTCGCCCGGATCGAGGAGAGGATCGTGGTGCGTTTCGGGCGCCCGGGGGAGAAGCTCACCCTGCTCAATGGGCAGCAGGTGGAAACCGCGCCGTTCCTGGTGATCGCGGATGGCGTGAAACCACTGGCGCTCGCCGGCATCATGGGCGGGGCCGACAGCGCGGTGGGTGCGGCCACTGCCGATGTCTTTTTGGAGGCAGCCTTCTTCAGTCCCCAGGCAGTGGCGGGCAAGGCTTTCAGCTTGGGATTTACCTCCGAGTCCCTGCACCGCTTCGAGCGGGGCGTGGACTACGCTGCCACCCGCCAGGCGATGGAACGAGCGACCCAGCTGATCCTCGCTATTTGCGGCGGGCGCGCCGGGCCGATCGGCCAAGTTGAAGGCGCGCTGCCCAAGCGCGAGCCGATTCAGCTGCGAGTGGCTCGGGCCCAGCGCTTGTTAGGCATCGAGCTTGATGCAGCCAAGGTGAGCGAGTTGCTGCGGCGGCTGCAGTTCCGCTTCGTCGAGGAGCGGGACGTATTCTACGTCACTCCCCATACCTATCGCTTCGACCTGCAGATTGAGGAGGACCTGATCGAAGAGCTGGCCCGGCTCTACGGCTACGACCGGATTCCTGCAACCTTGCCGTCGGGGACTGCTACCATCCGCCCGGCCCCCGAGGGGGTGAGGAGCGCGGAGGCGTTGCGTCAGCGGCTGGTGGACCGGGACTACCAGGAGGTGGTGACCTATGCTTTCGTGGAGGAGGCGCTGAACGGGGACCTGACGGGAAACCGGGAACCGGTGCGCTTGTTAAACCCCCTCGCGAGCCAGATGGGAGTCATGCGAGGGAGCCTGTGGACGGGCCTGCTCCAGTGTCTTCGCTATAACCTGAGCCGCCAGCGGTCCCGGGTGCGGGTGTTTGAGGTGGGGAGCTGCTTCCTGCGTCAAGACGGGGAACTGCGCCAGCCGGAGCGCATCGCCGTCCTCGCCTACGGGGAGGCGTTGCCGGAACAGTGGGGGGAGAAGCCTCGGGACGTGGATTTCTTCGATGTGAAGGCCGATCTAGAGGCCCTGTTCGCTCCTCGACCGGTGCGCACGGTGGCCCGATCCCATCCAGCCCTGCACCCCGGGCGCTCGGCGGCTGTGGTGGTGGAGGGGACAGAGGTGGGATGGATCGGGGCACTGCATCCCCGCTGGCAGCAGAAATACGAATTGCCCAAGGCGCCCGTCCTGTTCGAGGTTGATCTGGCGGAGGCGCTGCGGGCCCCCGTGCCTGCTGCTCAGACGCTTTCCAAGCTGCCCCTGGTGCGCCGGGACATTGCCGTGCTGGTGGACGAGGGATGGCCTGCTCAGGCCCTGCTCGATGCCCTGGAGGGGCTTCACCTGGACCGGGTGGTGGAAGTGGGCCTCTTCGACGTGTACCGGGGGGGGAGCCTTCCCCCCGGGAAAAAAAGCCTTGCATTCCGAGTGTTATTCCAGGATACTCAGAAAACCCTTACTGACCAGGAGGTTGAGGAACTGGTGGCCCAGCTGGTGCGGGCCCTCGAGCACAAGTTCCAGGCCAAGCTACGAATTTAAGGGGAACTTCCATGACGTTAACAAAAGCCGAGCTCGCGGATCTGTTGTTCGAAAAGGTCGGCCTCAACAAGCGGGAGGCCAAGGACATGGTAGAGTCCTTTTTCGAGGAGATCCGGGTGGCCCTCGAAAATGGCAACAGCGTCAAACTCTCCGGCTTCGGCAACTTCCAGTTGCGGGACAAGCCCCAGCGCCCCGGGCGTAACCCAAAGACCGGCGAGGAGATTCCGATCACTGCCCGCCGGGTGGTGACCTTCCATGCCAGCCAAAAGTTAAAAGCCCTTGTCGAGCAGACGTATCGTGGACCCGACAACGCCCAGCAAAGAGTTGCCTCCGATTCCCGCTAAGCGCTACTTCACCATCGGCGAAGTGAGCGAGTTGTGCGGGGTGAAGCCCCACGTCTTGCGCTACTGGGAGCAGGAGTTCACCCAGCTGAAGCCCGTCAAGCGGCGAGGCAACCGGCGCTACTACCAGCATCACGAGGTGCTCCTGATCCGGCGCATTCGCGAGCTGCTCTACGAGCAGGGCTTCACCATCAGCGGTGCTCGTCATCGCCTGGAAGAGGGGGCGGGCGCCGCCGCTTCCGCCTCGCTCGATCTGCGAGAACTCAAGCGCGAGCTCAGGGAAGTCATCGAATCCTTGCGTCCTTGAGGGAATGCCGGCGGAGGTCCACTGCCGGGGGCGACCACGCCCTTTCCCCGTTCTCTGCTATAATCCGTTGCGCATTCGGGGCGTAGCGCAGCCTGGTAGCGTACCTGCATGGGGTGCAGGTGGTCGCTGGTTCAAATCCAGTCGCCCCGACCAGTTTTCCAGAAGGCGGAAGTCAGGGAGGCGCAAGCCGCAGAGAGCGCCCGATGCGCGGCATCGATCCAGGCGGTTGCAGAGCGTGTTCTGAATTCTGACTTCCGACTTCCGTCCCATGCGGATCCTACTGAGCAACGACGACGGCTATTTTTCTCCCGGTCTCGCTGCCCTCGCCGAAGCCCTCGCCAAGATCGCGCGAATTACCGTGGTTGCACCAGAGCGCGACCGCAGCGGGGCGAGCAACTCCTTGACCTTGGATCGGCCGCTCACCGTGCGGCGCGCGGCCAACGGGTTCCTGTACGTGAACGGCACGCCCACCGATTGCGTGCACTTGGCCGTGACCGGGTTGCTGGATGAGCTGCCTGAAATGGTGGTCTCGGGCATCAACCTCGGGGCCAATATGGGCGATGACACCATCTATTCAGGCACAGTGGCGGCGGCCATGGAGGGTTATATGCTGGGCATCCCCTCCATGGCCGTGTCTCTGGTGTCCAACGGAGATAAGCATTTCGCCACGGCGGCCCGCATCGTCGCCGACCTGATCGAGCGCTATCGGCAGGAGCCGTTCCCCGAGCCCGTGCTGCTCAACATCAACGTTCCGGATCTGCCCTTCGAACGACTCGCCGGCATCCAGGTTACCCGCCTCGGCAAGCGGCACAAGGCAGAAGGGGTAGTGAAAAGTGTTAATCCCCGGGGCGAGACCGTATTCTGGTTGGGCGCCGCCGGGGCTGCCCAGGATGCGGGCGAGGGTACCGATTTCCACGCCGTCGCCCGGGGAGCGGTGTCGGTCACCCCGCTGCAGGCGGATCTCACCCGCTTCACTCAGATGGAGGCGTGTCGCCAATGGTTGAAGGCCTACGAGGAGGGACTCCAGGGCCGAGCGGCAGGCACGAGTGATCCGCATTCGGTACGTTCCCCAGCATTGCAGGGCCCCGACCCGGATCCGCAAGCCGTGGACTGGGGCAGATTTGAATGACTTCGCGCTTTGACGGCATCGGCATGACTTCCATGCGCACCCGCGCCCGGATGGTGGAGCGGTTGCGGGAGCGGGGCATCCGGGACGAGGAGCTGCTTGCCGTGATGGGTAGCCTTCCACGGCACCTGTTCGTCGATGAAGCCTTAGCGAGCCGGGCCTATGAAGACATGTCCCTGCCCCTCGGCTTTGGCCAAACCATCTCCAGCCCTTACACCGTGGCCCGCATGACCGAGGCGCTACGGGGGGGCCGGGCCCTCGCGAAGGTGCTGGAAGTAGGCACGGGTTGCGGCTACCAGACTGCGGTCCTCGCGCATCTCGCAAAGGAGGTGTATTCGGTAGAGCGTATCGGTGCACTGCTCAAACGCGCCCGCGCCGCGTTTCGCGACCTGCGCCTCTACAATGTGCGCTTGAAGCACGGAGACGGTCAGCACGGCATCCCCGAGGCGGCTCCCTTCGATGGCATCATCGTCACCGCTGCCATGACCCACGTGCCGCGTGCCCTCACGGAACAATTGAGCGTCGGTGGTAGAATGGTCCTGCCCCTCGGCACCCAGGAGCAGGTGTTGCACCTGATCGAGCGGACCGAAAGTGGGATCAGGGAAAGTGCCCTCGAGTCGGTCAAGTTCGTGCCGTTGATCCCTGGGGTGGTGAGCTGACGGGCCCGCTTTCGGCACCCGGCGAATCCCGCATGTCCTGGCATCGATGCCTGCTTTCCTTCGTGTGGCTCCTCCTGCTGGCCGGCTGCGCCCCCGTGCGCCAGGGAGCGCCCGTGGTCGATCGCACTCCGTCCGCCGCCCCCCATGTCAAAGCCATCCCTACTCCGTCTCGGGCAGACTCCGGTGGCGAGGTCTACGTGGTCAAGCGGGGCGATACGCTCTATAGCATCGCCTTGGAGCATGGCATGGACTACCGGGAATTGGCGGCGATCAACGGCATCACCGACCCGGGGGCGCTCCCGGTGGGGCGCGAGCTCAAGCTCAAGCGCCCGGCTCCGCCC
>NZ_DAIRTR010000114.1:0-9666 GCF_036803785.1 Pelomicrobium sp.
CGATTGGGGCGCTCAAGGGGCCCAAGCATGGGGGGGCGAACGAGGTGGCGTGGCAGATTCAGGCGCGCTATGAGGCGCCTGAGGGGGCGGTGGCCGACATTCGGGCGCGGCTTTTGCGCAAGGAGGTGATCATTGGGTTTGGGCATCCGGTGTACACGGTGGCCGATCCGCGCAATCAGGTGATCAAGGCGGTAGCGCGGCGGCTGGCCGAGGCGCGGGGGGCGCACAAGCGTTTTGCGGTGGCTGAGGCGATTGAGCGGGTGATGGAGCAGGAAAAAGCGATGTTTGCCAATCTGGACTGGTATTCGGCGCTGGTCTATGCCCTGTTGGGCATTCCGACGGCGATGTTCACCCCGCTTTTTGTGATTGCGCGCACCACCGGCTGGTCGGCCCACGTGATCGAGCAGCGGCAAGACGGCAAGATCATCCGCCCGAGTGCAAACTACCTCGGCCCCGAACCCCGCCCCTGGGTGCCCATCGAACAGAGGGGGTAGGAGGAGCGCAGCTCGCGCCTTATTCCCTGGGGAATGTCAGGACTAGAATGGAATCAAGGGCACAGCGGAGGAGAGGTGATGGAAAGGTTCAAGGCGTTCAGAATCGAGGCGGTGGACAAGCAGATCCGCAGCGGCTTCGTCGATATGACCCTGGACGAGCTGGACCCCGGGGAAGTGGTGGTGCGGGTCGCTTATTCCGACGTGAACTACAAAGATGCCCTCGCTGCCACCGGCAAGGGCAAGATCCTGCGGCGCCCGGCGTGCGTGGGCGGGATCGATTTTTCCGGCACAGTGGTCTCTTCCACAGATCCGGCTTTCAAGCCGGGGGACAAGGTGCTTGCCACGGGCTTCGATCTGGGGGTCTCCCACCACGGAGGCTACGCCGAATATGCGCGGGTGCCTGCTGCCTGGTTGGTGCCTCTGCCTCCGGGCCTCACCCTCTTCGACGCCATGGCGCTGGGCACCGCCGGGTTCACGGCGGCCTTGGGCATCGCGCGCATGGAGCACGAAGGATTGAAGCCGGAGCAGGGCCCTGTCATCGTGACGGGGGCAACCGGCGGCGTGGGCAGCGTCGCCGTGGACGTGCTGGCGCGGCTGGGCTACCGGGTGGTGGCGCTGACGGGTAAGGAGGCGGAGACGGACTATCTCCTAGGCCTGGGGGCGGCAGAGGTGATGCTGCGCTCTAGCCTGGACCTCAGCACGATCCGGCCCTTGGACAAGGCCACTTGGGCCGGGGCAGTGGACAACCTGGGGGGCGAGGTCCTGGCCTGGATCGCCAGTACCATGCGGATCGGCGGCACCATCGCCTCCATCGGCCTCGCCTTGAGTCCGAACCTCAACACCACGGTGATGCCCTTCATCCTGCGGGGGGTCAGCCTCCTGGGGGTGGACTCGGTCAATTGCCCCATGGAGCTGCGGCACCGGGTGTGGGCGCGCCTCGCGACCGATATGCGGCCAGCCCATCTTCGCAGCATGATCCGCATCGTGCCGCTGGAGAGACTGCCTGCCGTGTTCGATGACTTCATCCTAGGAAGAGCGAAGGGACGCACCGTGGTGGAGGTGGCCGGCGGCTAGCCCCCGCGCCGTTCGCGGCCTGCGGCGGGGCCCTTTCTGCGCGATCGAGCACACACCAGAGGAGAGAAGACATGGGCGAGACGTACAAGGAGTTTCATCGGCGTTCCATCGAACAGCGCGAGGCTTTCTGGGCGGAACAGGCTGCCCTGGTGGACTGGCACGCACCTTTCGAAAAAGTTTTGGACTACAGCCGCCCGCCCTTCGTCAAATGGTTCGTCGGCGGACAGACCAATCTCTGCTACAACGCAGTGGATCGGCACCTCAAGGACCGGGCCGACCAGAGGGCCCTGATCTACATCTCCACCGAGACGAATCAGGAGCGGGTCTATACCTTCCGGGAGTTGCATCAGGAAGTGAACCGCTTTGCCGCGGTGCTGCAACACCTGGGAGTTGTCAAGGGCGATCGGGTATTGATCTATATGCCCATGGTTCCCGAGGCGATCTTCGCCATGCTCGCCACGGTGCGGCTGGGGGCGATTCACTCGGTGGTGTTCGGCGGATTCGCTTCTGGAAGCCTTGCGGCCCGCATCGACGACGCCAAGCCCAAGGTCATGGTGACCGCCGACGCGGGCATGCGCATGGGAAACAAGATCCCCTATAAGCACCTGGTGGACGAGGCCCTCCGGCTATCCCAGTTCCCGCCCGAGAAGGTGGTCATCGTGAATCGCGGGCTGGACCGCGAGATGCCTCTGATACCAGGGCGCGACCTGGATTATGCCGAACTGCGCGATCGACATCTGCACGCCCAGGTACCCGTGACCTGGCTCGAGGCGAGCGAGCCTTCCTACATCTTGTATACCTCTGGCACCACGGGGCGACCCAAAGGGGTTCAGCGGGACACGGGGGGGCATGCGGTGGCATTGGCCGCCAGCATGAAGTGGATCTACTGCGGCGAGCCGGGCGAGACCTATTTCGCCACTTCCGACATTGGTTGGGTGGTGGGTCATTCCTATATCGTGTACGGACCCCTCATCCGCGGCATGGCCACCGTGGTGTACGAAGGGGTACCCATCCGGCCCGATCCTGGGATCTGGTGGAAGATCGTCCAGGACCACAGGATCGCCGTCATGTTCAGCGCTCCCACTGCCATCCGGGTGCTAAAGAAACAGGATCCGAGCTACCTCAGGAAGTACGACACCTCGTCCCTCAAGCACCTGTTCCTTGCCGGCGAGCCCCTGGACGAGCCCACGGCCCGGTGGATCGCCGAGGCCTTGGGGGTGCCGGTCATCGACCACTACTGGCAGACGGAAACCGGTTGGGCGATCCTCACCGCAGTGCCCGGGGTGGAGAAGACCCCTCTCAAGTTCGGCAGCCCCAGCTTCCCCGCTTACGGTTACGACGTGCGGCTGCTGCACGAACAGACGGGGGAAGAAGTGGGCCCGAACGAAAAAGGGGTGGTGTGCATCGTCCCGCCGCTTCCGCCTGGCTGCATGTCCACCGTCTGGGGGCAGGATGAGCGCTTCGTCTCCACCTATTTCTCCAGCTTCAAGGACCGCTTGATCTACACTACTTTCGACTGGGGAATGCGGGATGAGGACGGCTACTACTTCATCCTGGGCCGCACTGACGACGTGATCAACGTGGCAGGCCACCGCCTGGGCACGCGAGAGATTGAAGAAGCCATCAGCTCCCATCCCGCCATTGCCGAAGTTGCAGTGGTCGGAGTGGCGGATCCACTGAAAGGCCAGCTCCCTTTGGCCTTCGCCGTGGTCAAAGACCCAAGCCGTATTGCCACGCCGGAGGGGCGCACGACGCTGGAAAAGGAGATCATGGGGGTCGTGGACAGCCAGCTTGGCGCCATCGCCCGGCCGTCCCGGGTGCATTTCGTTACCCTATTGCCCAAGACGCGTTCCGGCAAGGTGCTCCGGCGTTCCATCCAGGCGATTGCCGAAGGCCGGGATCCGGGGGATCTCACCACCTTAGATGACCCTACCGGCATCGAACAGGTGAAGGCGGCGGTGGCGGCAACCAAGGCCCAGGCGGCTTAGCCTCGAGCCCGCGATCCGGCCGGGCGCGGGGGAACCCACGCCCGCCATTTGCCTCATGGCGTTTCCGCCCGCGCGGTACATGGCGGTTCGAAATTTGGAGCGGGCTCTGCGTATCCCCCTCACCCAATAGAAACGCCCCGGGGCAGGGGCGTTTCATTTGGCGGAGAGGGCGGGATTCGAACCCGCGGTACGGCTTTTGGCCGTACACACGATTTCCAGTCGTGCACCTTCGACCGCTCGGTCACCTCTCCACACCGGGGCTCGCCGCGAAAGCGGGCCAAGGCCGCAAACATAAGGGAGAACGGGCCGCCTGTCAAAGACCTTATCCTATTGCCTGGAGCGCTGGAGCCTTTCCTCGTACTTTTGCACCATGGCCGTGCAGGCAGGATGGCCAGCGTATTCAGTCAAGCACAGCTTAAGCTTCTGCTGTCCGGCCCAGAACCAGACAAGGAAGACGAGAAAGAAAGCCACGAACCCCACGTGCTGATCCAGGATGAACCGGGGGGTGATGAACCGTACCACTCGGGTAACCGGGGAGGTGACGGTGCGCAGGATGAGATAAGGAAAGTTCTTTTCCCGGTTGGCTCCCGCCAGCACGTAGAGGATTCCCTGTCCGATCAGGGACAGGCCGACGATTTCGCACAGCAGCTTGAGGATGGAGAGAAACTGAAGCATTGAAGGCCCCGCCCGCAAAAAAAGCATAACACAATGGCCTTGCCGCAGGATGCGAGCCGCACCCTATGGCGTGCGAGAGGTTTTCGCTTGCGGGAGCGGGTTTCTGTGGGGAAAATGTAGCAAGCTCGCGAGAGGACGGCTCGCCCAGGACCATGGACTTCGACACCCTGCGCTATTATCTGCGGGGACGCATGTTCGAGCGGCTACGCCGCTACGACCAGGCGGAGCGGGAATACCGCACCGCCCTGCGGTTCGATCCGCGTTCGCCCAAGGTAACGAGCGCCTTGGGCTATCTGCTCGCCCGGCAGCAGCGTTACGAAGAGGCCCTGGGGTATTTCGAGGAAGCAGTGCGGCTCAATCCGAAAAATGCTCCTTTGCTTTTCGACTTGGGATTCGTGCGGGAGAAGCTGCGCCGCATCGGGCCAGCCATCGAGGCTTTCCAGGCAGCGGTCATGCTAGATCCCAAGCTGGATCGCGCCTGGTACGGCATGGGGATGTGCTATGCCATGCTGGGCCGGCACGAGGAAGCAGTGGGTGCATTCCAGCAAGCGGCCGAGCTCCAGCCCATGAACCCCCATGCCTGGTATGCCTTGGGTATGGCCTATCATCACACCCACAAGCCGGACAAGGTCAAAGAAGTGGTGCATCATTTGTTTCGCTTCGACCCTTTGATGACCCGCCAGCTCATCCGGGATGCGGAGCGGGCCGATCTGGCCCACCTGGTCAAGGACCTGAAGGTCTAGGAGGATAGACTCCGCAATAAAAAAAGGCCCGCGCAAGCGGGCCTTTTTCATGGTGCAGCGGGTCGGGTCAGGTAGCCCGGGTGTCGATGTCGCCCACCAGGCTGGGATAGCGGACGTGGTCCACCAGCTCGATTACCTCCTTGTTGGTGTTGGGGGCGATCAGGCTACCGATGATGGCGGCGATGAAGCCCGCTGGGATGCCAAATATCCCGGCGGAGATGGGTTGGATGCCGAGCCACATGTAATCCGAGATCGGGCCGGTGACCCCGAAGAGGCCCCGCATCCACGGCTGGGTGGTGGCCATGTAGTAAAAGCATACCCCCAGGCCCACCACCATGCCCAGGATGGCTCCCAGCTTGCTTGCTTTCTTCCAGAACACCCCCAGGACCAGGGCGGGGAAGAAAGCCGAGGCAGCGAAAGAGAAAGCCGCCGACACCAGGAACAGGATGTCGGCCGGCTTCTGCGCCGCCACGTAAGCGGCGAGCAGGGCCACGATCAGGAGCAGGGTCTTGGCCACCGCCAGGCGCCGGGAGGTGGGCGCGTTGGGGTCGATCATCTTGTAATAGACGTCGTGGGACAGGGCATTGGCGATGGTGAGCAGCAGCCCGTCCGCGGTGGACAGCGCCGCCGCGAGTCCTCCCGCCGCCACCAGGCCCGAGATCACGTAGGGCAGCCCGGCGATTTCTGGCGTTGCCAGCACGATGATGTCCCCATGCAGCGCGATTTCGGCCCGCTGGATGATGCCGTCGCCATTTACGTCGGAGAGGAACAACAAGGTGGGATCCACCGCCTGCCACAGGGACACCCAGCGCGGCAGCTCGGCGAAAGCCGAGCCCACCAGGTTGGCGTAGACCTCGTACTTCACCAGCACGGCCAGGGCCGGCGCGGTGAGATAGAGCAGGCAGATGAAGAACAAGGACCAGAACACCGATTGCCTTGCCTCCCTGACGCTTGGTGTCGTGTAGTAGCGCATCAGGATGTGGGGCAACGCCGCGGTGCCCACCATGAGGCAGAAGATGAGGGCGAGGAAGTTACGCCGCTTGACGGCGACATCCTGCTCGTCCTTGCCGGCGAAGATCTCCGCGTGCCGCTTCATGGGCGCGGCCCGGGCAGCCAAGCCCTCGTCCTTCTTCCATTGGGCCACGGCCGCCTCCAGAGTGGGCGGATAGTTCTTGAGGGCCTGCTCCGCCTTGGCGATTTCCTCGGCTGGCGCGTTGGCCGCCTTGAGCTGGGCAAGCCGCGTCTCCAGAGCCGCTTTGCCCTCTGCATAGGCCTTGGCCGGATCCTTCAGCGCCGCCTTGGCCGCTTCCGACTTCTGCTTAAAGATGTCCCGGACCTCGTTTTCCTTGGGATCGGCGAGGATTTTATCCTCGAGCTGGGTCACTTTCTGCAGCTGGTAGCCATAGACCACCCAGGGCAGCGGCACGCCGGTCTGCTTCGCCGCCAGCCAGACAGGCGGGATCAGATAGGCGATGATCAGGATGATGTACTGGGCCACCTGGGTCCAAGTGACCGCCCGCATACCTCCAAGGAAGGAGCACACCAGGATGCCGGCCAGGCCCATGAACACCCCGATGCCGAACTCGAGCCCCGTGAACCGGCTGGTGATGATGCCCACCCCCATCACTTGCGCCACCACATAGGTGAAGGAGCACAGGATGGCAGCGAACACCCCGATCAGGCGCGGAATGTGGCCCCCGTAGCGGGCCCCCAGGAAATCGGGGATGGTGAACTGGCCGAATTTACGCAGGTAGGGCGCGATGAACAGGGCCACCAGCACGTAGCCCCCGGTCCAGCCCATGATGAAGGCGAGCCCATCATAGCCCAGGAGGTAGAGGCTTCCCGCCATGCCGATGAAGGAGGCCGCCGACATCCAGTCGGCACCGGTGGCCATGCCGTTGAAGAAGGCCGGCACCCGTCGCCCCGCCACGTAGTATTCGGCCACGTCCGCCGTGCGGCTCATGATGCCGATGCCGGCATAGAGGGCGATGGTGGCAAACAGGAAGATGTAGCCGATCACCCGATTGGGGACGCCAAGGGCCTCCAGAATGGCCAGGACGATCACGAAGGCGACGAAACCGCCGGTGTAGAAGCTGTAATACTTCTTCAGCGCTTGGTTGAATTGAGCTTGGCTCGAGACGGCCATCGGTCATTCCTCCCCTTCCGCGACCCCGTACTCCTGGTCGAGCTTGTTCATGTATCGGGCATAAACCCAGATGATGATCAGATAGACGATCAGGGCTCCCTGGGCGCCGACCCAGAAGGGGAACGGGAAACCCAGGATCGTGATGGCACTTAGGCCCTTGGCGAAAAAGCCAATCACGTAGGTGACGAAGAACCAGATGAACAACAGGATCCCGGTGAGCCTCAGGTTCTTGCGCCAGTACTCCCGGTGTCGCTCGGTGAGCTGCATGGGCGTCCTCCTCTTGCGGTCAGTGGAATGCGGCCAAGTAGCCTGCTGTTTTTATTGAATCCTAAGCTAGAATAGCTTACAGAATCCTTACGCTCGCCGGATTCTTTCGGGGCCTTGGTTGATCTCAATGTAGCAACGGCCCCGGGCGAAGGCAAACGGCGGAGCGGGGGTCGCTCAAGCTCTGGGAGCGGGGGGAGGCGCCGTGAGAATCCTGGTGGTGGAAGACGACCCCGTGCTAGGGGAGGCGATCGAATTCGCCCTGAAAATCTCCAATTACGCGGTGGACCGGGTAGGCACCGGGGAGAGCGCCGATCAGGTGCTGAAGCGCCATCCCTTCGACCTGGTGATCCTGGACTTGGGGCTTCCCACCGTGGACGGGTTCGAAGTGTTGCGGCGGCTGCGGGCCCGCTTGAGCGTCACCCCCGTGCTGGTGCTTTCGGCCCGGGATGCGCCGGACGACAAGGCCCGAGTGCTCGACCTGGGTGCCGACGACTACATGGCCAAGCCTTTCAGCGTGAACGAGTTTCTGGCTCGGGTACGGGCGCTGTTGCGCCGCAGCCGGTACAGCCTCCCGTCCCAGATGCTGGGAGAGAACGTGAGCTACGACACGGTCACCCGGACCTTGCAAGTGCGGGGCAAAACCCTGCCCTTGTCGCCCCGGGAAGTGAGCGTGTTCGAGGTGCTGCTCCAGCACTTCGGCCGGGTGGTGAGCAAAGAGCAGCTGCTGGAACGGCTCTGCGGTTTCGACGACGGCGTGACCTTCAACGCCATCGAGGTCTACGTGCACCGCCTGCGGAAAAAGCTGGAAAATAGCGGCGTCACCGTGCGCACCTTCCACGGGCGAGGCTACCAGCTCGACCACGGGGATGCTTCCTAAATAGAGGCCCAGCCGGCCAATCCCGAGACCTGGTACTCCAGGGCAAGGCGCGCCTGCAGGCTTCGCGCCTGCTTGAGCGCCTCCTTGAGGACGCGGCGCTCGAGCCGGTTGAGCCCGTAGGGGTTCAAGCGGTTGTTGGGCGCCAGCCCTTCCAGGATTCTCTGGTGCTGGTGCTCGAGCCGCAGCCGCTGGATGTAGTAGAAAGCATCGACCCAGGCTTCTACTTCCTCACGGGGGATGTGCAGCGCCTGCGCCGAGCGCCGCAGCCGCTCTGCCGTGTTGGTGGCGGGCACCTGGGTCTGCAGGCTCAAGATGCGGGCGGCGTCCACGAACAGGGTGGCCCCGTTCATCTTCAGATCGATCGTGTTGCGGTACTCGCCGCTCGCTTCCACGGCGAAGTCCCGGAAAAAGCCCAAGGGCGGCCGATTGCGCAGAGCATTTTCCGCCATCTGGTGCAAGAAGCGGCGGTTCGCGCTGGCGCGAGCGAGCAGCCACTGGCGCAGCTCCAGCGCGAGGCGGGTTTCCCCGTGTAGGGGGCGGAAGTCGAAGAAGATGGAACCGTGCAGCAGGGCTTCCGGGCTGCCGCTGTCGATCCAGGCAGCGAATTTTCCCCGCCACTCTTCCGTGCTCAGGCACCACTGGGGATTGCCCGCCATGATATCGCCGCGGCACAAAGGGAAGCCGCATCGATCCAGGGCCAGATTGATGCGCTGGGCGAACGGCAGCAGCCGCTCCCGCACCGCGTGTGCCTTCGTGCCATCAGGGACTTCGAAGATGATCCCGTTGTCCTGGTCGGTACTCAAGGTCTGCTCCAGCCGCCCTTCGCTGCCCAGGGCAAGCCAGCACCAGCGGATCGGCGCCAGATCCGCGCCGCGCGCCTCCAGATCGATCGCCCGCTGGGTGAGCAGATCGTTGAGCGAGGCGATGAACTGGGTGAGCTGCTCCGCCGCCACGCCTTGGACGAGCATGCTCTGGGCCAGCTTGCGTACTTCCTCGCTCAACTGCTGCAAGCTCTCCAAGCTGTCAGCGCTGCGGATATCCTGGGAGAGCTGGCGCATGCTCACCCGCTGCAGGCTGAACAGGTCTCTTTCCGAAACGATTCCCAACAACTCACCGGAGTCCACCACCAGAACGTGGCGGATTCCGTGGCGCACCATGGTCAGGGCTGCCTCGTAGGCGGTGGCGTGGGGGGGCAAGGTGGTGAGGGTGCGGGTCATCACCCGCTCGATGGGCTCGCTCAGGCCGCGTTGGGGCAGGGCAACGCGGCTCAGCAGATCATGCAGGGTGAATATCCCGAGAGGACGTCGATCCTGGTCCACCACGATCATGGAGCCGATGCCGTGCCGCTGCATGGCTTCCAGCGCAGCTCCGATGGGTGTGTGGGGGGGACAGGTGACGGGGG
>NZ_DAIRTR010000115.1:0-9618 GCF_036803785.1 Pelomicrobium sp.
GGACAGGTGACGGGGGGGTGGACGAGCGAGGCGAGCAAGCGGTCCATGGGCGGCGCTTCCCCGGGACCGGTGCGCCCGTGGGGAGAGGCCGTCCCTTGACGCGGCTTTTCAGTACCGGAGGCGCGCATAATAGGTCTGCTGGGAGGCTTCCCGAGCCTGGCCCAGGGTGTGGATGCCGCGCTCGGCAAGGAGCGGAATCATCTTGAGGAACACTTCGGCGGTCACAATGGCGTCCCCGAGCGCCGTGTGCCGGCCCACTACGGGAACGCCCAGCCGCGCGGCAATCGCCTCCAGCTTGTGATCCTCCTGGTTGGGTTGGATTACGGCGGAAAGGAGCAGCGTGTCCAGCACCGGCTGGTCGAACTTTACGCCCGCCTGCGCTTCCTTCATTTGCAGGAAGCGCAGATCGAAAGCCGCGTTATGGGCGACCAGCACCGAATCCTCGCAGAAGCGATGGAACGCCGGGAGCACCGCTTCGATCGGAGGTTGGCCCCGCAGCATGGACGGGTCGATGCCGGTCACCTTGATGGATTCGGGCGACATGGGCCGGTGTGGATCCACCAACTGATCAAACACCTCGTGCAGGAGCAGCCGGCCATTGACGATGCGCACCGCTCCGATGGAAATGATCTCGTCGCCTGCCGAGGGCTCTAGCCCCGTGGTTTCGGTATCGAATACGGTGTACTTGAGCTCCGTGAGCCTGCGCTCGTCCAGCGCCGGGCTGGAGGGCTGCTGGCGGAAGAGGTCGAAGTCGTAGTATTCGGGACGGCTTCCGGGCAAGACGGGGACCTGGAAGCTGATCGTCTCCGGGGCGCTCGCCGGGATCAGCAGGCGAAAATATGACTCCTGGGCGGGGCGGTCCCGCTGGTACCAGATCTCTCCATCGTGGCGCTCGATCACGTCCTTCACCGTAAGGGGCAGGTCTTCGCCTCCTGCGGTAAGGGGTTCGCTCTCCCAGGCAAACACGGTTTCCGCCGAAAGGGGGGCACCGCGCCAGACCAGGTCCAAATGGGCAAGCCGCCCCTCACTGCCCAGCCGAAGGCGTACCTCCCGCACGTCGAAATCCTCCTTAAGCCGGGCGGCCAGGTAGGCCAGCACTTGGACCAGCGCAAAGCTGTCGACCCGCACCCACAGGTCGGACGCCAGAATCTCGGCCTTGGCGGCGAGCCCGAGCCGCGCCTCGATGCGCCGGCAGGCGGCGGCGAGCAGGTCCTCGCCGAGCATGTCCTCCATGACCCACTGTGCCTTCATGGCGTCGGAGAATTCCTGGATCGCCTCCTCGATGCGCTCGCTCAGCCGGCTCGCTTCCTGGCTGATCACGGCGATGAAGCGCCCCTGCTGCTCTGGCGGCATGTCGGGAAAGCTCTGCAGCGTCTCTACCGCGGCGCGAATGCTGGCCAGGGCAGCACGGCTGCCTTCCGTGACGGATTGCAGCAGGGCATCCCGGCGGCTGCCCAGCTCCACGGTGCGCGTCACGTCTTCCAGGGTCATGACGAAGCCGCTCAGCCCCTCGTTGCTAAGCACCGGCACTACCATTGCCCGCACGAGCTGCCCCGAGGGGGGCGTGGTGACGAAGCGGGCCACGATATGGGGGCGCTTCTGGGAGAGCAGGCTGTGGATGGTATCCAGGGCGTGGAGGATGAGCGGCCGGTCAATTACGCCAAACACCGAGCGCCCGAGCCCCACCAGCCCGCTGCTCGCCGATGCCGCGGCATTGGCGGAAAGGAGCTGGCGGGCGCGGTTGTTGTAGAGCAGGATCTGCCCCTCGATGTTGCACACCAACACGCCCTGGGCGAGCTCCGAGATCACCGCCGCCAGGCGGTTTTTTTCCTCCTCCACCGCCCGCTTAGCTTCCGCTACCCGCGCCTCCACCTGCTTCAGAAGGGCGTAGTGGTGTTCAGCGAAATGGTTGACGCTTTCCACGAGGGTGCGCACGTCGGCCGCGCCTTCGGGCGTTGCCCGATGGGCGGGATTGGCTTCCAGCATGACCTGCAGGTCTTCGCGCAACCGGCGAATGGGGATGAGATACAGGTTGGAAAGCAGCTCGAGCAGGATCGCCAGGGCGAACAGGACGCCCACAGCGATCATGACGAACAGCACTGCCTGGTTTGCTAGGGCGGCCGACGCCGCCTCTTGCAGCTCGGCGGGAAGGCGGCGCCACACGAGCCAGCCGAGCAGCCCGGGCAAGCCGATGACCGCCCCATAGCACAGTGCCAGGACGAGGAGGAATCTTCCTCGGCTCACGCGATCTGTTCCCCCAAGAGCTTCTTCACCTGGGCGATCAGCTCCTTGGTGGAAAAGGGCTTAGTGATATAGGCGTCGGCCCCCAGGGCGAGCCCCTTGGCCACCTCCGTGTCCCGCCCCTTGGCGGTGAGCATCACGATTTTCACTCCTTGCCAGGCGGGGTCTTCCCGCAACTTCTGGCAGACCTCGAACCCGCTTTTGCCGGGCAGCATCACGTCTAGGAGGATCAAATCGGGGCGGAACTCCTCGACCGCGCGCAAAACTTCTTCGCCATCGCCCGCGACCCGAATGTCGTAGCCGTGCCGCTCCATCAAGAATTCCAACGAGACGACGATGTTGGGCTCATCGTCGGCGATCAGTATCCGCTTGCCCATGATCGGCCTCCTCCGTTGCGGCGATTTCTCCTCGTGTCTCGGCTCTCATGGCTGCCCGTCCGCCCCGTGCAGTCGAGATGACTCCCTCCGGAGCGAGGGGGATGGTGAACGAGAACGTGGCCCCGCGTCCGGGCGTACTCTCGACCCACAGCCGTCCCCCAAAGTGCTCGATGATCTGGCGGCTGATGGGAAGCCCCAGCCCGGTGCCCGAGGGCCGGGCTCTCAAGGTGTCGCCCACTTGCCTGAATTTTTCGAAAATCACTTTCTGGTGCTCTGGGCTGATGCCGATTCCATTGTCGTTCACGTCCACTCGCAGCGCCTTGCTCTCCCGCCTCAGGGTGACGATCACGCGTCCCCGCTCGGGCTCGCAGAACTTCACCGCATTGGAGAGCAGATTCAGCATGACCTGCATCAGGCGATCCCGGTCAGCGGTGATGCACGGCACGTCTGCCTCCAGGCGGGTCTCCAGCTTGACCCGCTTCTCCTTGAAAAGCTGAGCCGTGGAGGCGACCGCCTCCTCAATCACCTCCCGCAAGTTGAGCTCCGTGTTGTGCCAGTCGGCATTGCCGGATTCCAGCTTGGCCAGGTCCAGTACCTGGTTGATGAGCCTTGTGAGCCGCTCGCTCTCCTTGATGATGATGCCGAGAAAGCGGGTGCGCTCGTCCGTGTCCAGATCGGGGTTGTCGTGGAGGATCTCGGTGAGGGCACGGATCGAGGTGAGGGGGGTGCGCAACTCATGGGTGACGGTGGAGATGAAGTCGTCTTTCAGCCGGTCGAGCTCCTGCAAGCGCTCGTTGGCCGCCTTGAGCTCGGCAGTCGCTTTCTCCAATGCCCGGGACTTGCTCTCCAATTGACGGCTATAGGCGATGATCTGGGAAGTCTCGTCCAAGATGTTCAGAACTTCGTCCATGGTCAGGGGTTCCTCTTTCACCGTGGAGGCCACCATGACCCGGGCCGAGGCCGCGCCGATGGCGCCGGCAAGCAGCGTTTCGGCATAGTGGACCAGGTCCGCATCCGCCTGGAGGTCGTGCACGTCCCCAAGCCCGCGCCGGCGGGCATATTCGCGCAACGCTTCCTCGGCCCGAACGGCCCCGAGGAAGCGGCTGAGCAGGGGGCGCAGGTCGTCGACGGTGGCCGACCCCCGCCAGAAGCGCGATCCGGTGGCGTCCGGGGCTTTCTTGAAGGCATCCACGAACAGGGTGGCTTGGCTGTGCTCGGCCACGCTCGGGCGGCTGAGGAGGCTTCCGGCCACGTAGGCACCGATGTTGGCCAACATGCTCCAGAACAGGGAATGGGTATTCTGGTCGAGCCCCCGCAGGCCAAAGAGCTCCAGAGGCTTCAGCAGCTCGATGCCGAAAGGGCCCTCTTCGAGGAAGGAGATGGGCAGCCAGCCGGAGCGGGCGAAAGAAGGAAGGAGCAGGGTATAGGCCCACACGAGGAAACCCGCCATGAGGCCGGCAATGGCGCCGATGCGGGTGCCGCCCTTCCAGTACATGCCGCCGAAGAAGGCCGGGGCGAACTGGGCCACGCCAGCAAAGGAGATGAGGCCGATAGACACTAAAGCATAGGCCTCTCCAGCGAGCCGGAAGTAGAGGTAGCCGAGCAGCAGCACGGCGACGATGGCGCCGCGCCGGATGCCGAGCAGCAGCCCGGTCAGGTCTGGGCGTTCGGTCAGCCGCAGCCAGCGCAGCCGCAGCAGCACCGGCATAACGAGGTCATTACACACCATGGTGGAGAGGGCGATGGTCTCCACAATCACCATGCCGGTGGCTGCGGACAGGCCTCCGATGAAGGCGAACAGTGCGAGCGCCTCCTGCTGCTCGGCCATGGGGAGGGTGAGCACGAAAGTATCGGCGTCCACGCCGCCTTCGGGAAAGCGCATGAGGCCGCCGAAAGCAATCGGCAGCACGAAAATGTTGATGGCGAAAAGGTACAGGGGGAAGAGCCAGATCGCCTTGAGCACGTGCTTTTCGTTCACGTTCTCCACCACCGAGATCTGGAACTGGCGCGGCAGCAGCATGATGGAGAGCATGGACAGCACGGTGAGGGAGGCCCAGGTGTCGTAAGTGCCCGCGGCGCCGCCCACCGTGAGCAGGGCGTTGAGCTTGGGCAGCTCCGCCGCTCGGTCGAAGATGTCGGCGAAGCCGTTGTATAGACCGAAAGTGACGAACAAGCCCACGGCGACGAAGGCGAGCAGCTTGACCAAGGATTCGAAGGCGATGGCGGCCACCATGCCCTCGTGCCGTTCGGTTGCATCTAAATGCCGGGTCCCGAAGACGATGGTGAAGGCTGCCAGCAGCAGCGCGATGTAGAACGCGCTGTCGCTCACCACCGGTTGGGCCGTGCGTGCCGCGGGCGCAGACACTTCCGGATAGTGGAGCAGCAGGCTGAAGGTGTTGGATACCGCTTTCAGCTGCAGCGAGATGTAAGGAATGATGACGATGACCGCGATCACGGTGACCAGTCCTCCCAGGAGCTGGCTCTTGCCGTAGCGGGAGGAGATGAAATCGGCAATAGATGTGATGCGGTTGGCCTTGCTGATGCGGATGATCTTGAGCATCACGAACCACCACAAGGCCGCCATCAGGGTGGGGCCCAGGTAAATGGGGAGGAAGCCGATGCCGGTAGAGGCGGCGCGCCCCACGCTCCCGTAGAAGGTCCAGGAAGTGGCGTAGACCGCCAGGGATAGGGCGTAGATGTAGGGGTTGGCGATGACCGAGCGGCCGGCATCTGCCCGCTTGTCGGCGTAATAGGCGATGGCAAACAGGATGCCCAGATAGGCGAACGAGGCGATGACGATGACCGAGCCTTGCAGCATCGGCGCAGCGGACTTAGCGCTCCCGCCGTCCTGGACGCACCTCCACGATCCAGGCCATCAGCCCGATCAGCAGCATCCAGGCGGCGAAAATGTAGGCGAAGAGAAGCGGTATGCCGAAGACCTCGGCGTCGCTGTTGAAAAGGTCGAGAAGGGGATAGTTGAATAACAGGCAGCCGAGGAGGAACACGGCGATCAGCCGCTCCCCGGTCACGTTCTCCCGCATGGCGGCAACCCTTTCGGCGACGGACCCTTTTCAATATTAGCACCTGGCATCCGTCCTGCTCCGGCTGGATCGTCCCCGTTCAGGCCTTCGCCGTCGAGGTGTCCATCCAGACTTCGATTCCTTGGGCGTTGAGCTCGATGTCCATGGCGAGAAGCCGGGCCGCGGTCTCCTCGGGTAGGGGGCTGCCGCTCGCCCGGGCCTCCGCGAGCAGCAACTCCCGCAGACCCTCGGTGAGCACCCGATGGCGCTCCGGCCCCGCGGCGCGGGCCAGCTCGGCCAGGCGGCGGTACTCTTCCAACAGCCGGTGCAGGGTGTGGGCGTGCCGGGCCACGTGGGACACCCGGCTGTAGTGGGTGAGGAAAGCGTGCCTGGGTGCAAGACCCGCCAGCCGGTCGATGGAGGCGTGAGCCGCGTCAGGATCGAACTGGGCTGGGGTCGAGGTGGGGAAGATAAACTCCGTTCCTTCCCCGTCGAACTCCCGGTAAGAGATGCCGAAGGTGTCGCCGGTGAAGACTGACTGGGAACGTGCATCGTAGACGCAATAATGATGCCGGGCGTGGCCGGGAGTGTCGAGAAACACAAGCTCTCGCCCGGCCAGGGAGAGGCGCAAGCCGTCGGGCGCTTCGATTAGCCGCTCGGCTGGCACCGGCAGCACTTCGCCGTAGAGTCGGCGGAATTCTTCTTTCCCGTAGACCGCTTGGGTGCTGGCCACCAGCTTACCCGGATCCACCAGATGACGCACACCGCGGGGATGGACCACGATGGGGGTTCGGGGCAGGGCCCGGGCGAGCTGCCCGGCGCCGCCCGCGTGGTCCAGATGGATGTGGGTGACCAGGATGTAGTCCACCGCGTCCCGGTCTACGCCCAGCGTCTCCAGCGCAGTCAGCAGCCCCGGGACCGAGTGGCTGGTGCCCGTGTCCACGATGGCTGCGCGGCCCCGTTCCACGATGATATGGATCGCGTCTAGATGGGGCCGGTAATAGCCCGAGTCCACGGCGACGATGCCGTGGTCGTACTGAATCAAGGCGGGCAGCGTCACCGGAAGGGAATTGGGAAAAGACGAATGCGGCGGGACGCCGTTCCATGGCGCCCCGCCGATGAGGGCGCTCGCCAATTCACCCCGTCGGGGGGATCCTCCGTCCCGAGCCGGTCACGAGAGCGATCCGCCAACTCACTGGGTCACCTTGAGCTGCTCCAGGATCGCCGGGTTCTCCAACGTGGAGACGTCCTGGGTGATCTCTTCGCCCTTGGCGATGGAGCGCAACAGCCGGCGCATGATCTTGCCCGACCGGGTTTTCGGTAGGTTGTCTCCGAACCGGATTTCGTCGGGTTTGGCGATGGGGCCGATCTGCTCGCCTACCCAGTTCCTGAGCTGGGCGGCGATTTTCTGAGCCTCCTCGCCCGAAGGGCGCGGACCTTTTAGGACCACGAAGGCGACGACTGCTTCCCCTTTCACCTCATGGGGCTTGCCTACCACCGCCGCTTCGGCCACTAGGGGATTGGCCACCAGGGCGGACTCGATCTCCATGGTCCCCAGCCGGTGCCCGGACACGTTGAGCACGTCGTCGATGCGCCCGATGACCCAGTAATAGCCGTCCTGATCGCGGCTGGCGCCGTCGCCCGCCACGTAGAGCTTGCCGCCGAAGTCGTTGGGGAAGTAGCTCTTGACATAACGCTCCGGATCGCCCCAGATGGTGCGGATCATGGCTGGCCAGGGGCGCCGGATGACCAGGAACCCGCCCTTGCCTTTCTCCACCGACTGACCGGTCTCGTCCACGATGTCGGCCATGATGCCGGGCAGCGGCAGGGTGCAAGAGCCAGGCTTGAGGGGCGTTGCTCCTGGCAGCGGCGTGATCATGTGACCTCCGGTCTCGGTCTGCCACCAGGTGTCCACGATAGGGCAGCGCTTGTTCCCCACCGTTTCGTAGTACCACATCCAGGCCTCGGGGTTAATGGGTTCGCCCACGGTGCCCAGGATGCGCAGGCTCGACAGGTCGTACTTCTTGGGCTGGTCCGCCCCGGCCTTGATGAGGGAACGGATGGCAGTAGGGGCGGTATAGAATACCGTCACCTTGTGGTCCTGAATCATTTTCCAGAAACGACCCGCATCGGGATAGGTGGGCACGCCTTCAAACATCACCTGGGTGGCGCCCACGGCCAGGGGCCCGTAGGTAATGTAGGTGTGTCCGGTCACCCAGCCCACGTCGGCGGTGCACCAGAAGATGTCGCTCGGCTTGTAGTCGAAAGTCCAGCGCATGGTGAGGGCAGCGTGCACCAAGTAGCCGCCGGTGGAATGCTGCACGCCCTTGGGCTTGCCGGTGGAGCCAGAGGTGTAGAGCAAAAACAGGGGGTGTTCGGCTTCTACCCATTCGGGCTCGCAGGTGTCCCCCTGGCCGTTCACCAGCTCGTGCCACCACAGGTCACGGGTCGGATGCCACAGCAGATCGCATCCCGTGCGCTTATAGACGATGACGCTTTTCACCGCTTCGCAGCCGCCCATGGCCAGGGCCTCGTCCACCGCGGGCTTTAGGGGAATCGCTCGCCCGCCCCGCATCTGCTCGTCGGCAGTGATGACCGCTACTGCTCCGGCGTCGACGATGCGCTCGTGGAGCGCCTTGGACGAGAAGCCGCCGAAGACCACGGAGTGGGTGGCGCCGATGCGGTTGCACGCGTGCATGGCGACCACTGCCTCGATGCTCATCGGCAAGTAGATGACCACCCGATCGCCCTTCTTGATCTTGAGGGACTTCAGAGCATTGGCGAACTGGCATACGCGCCGGTACAGCTCCTTGTAGGTCACCTTGGTGACCTTGCCGTCATCGGCCTCGAAGATGATGGCGATCTTGTCCGGCTGGGTGGACAGATGTCGGTCGAGGCAGTTGTAAGAAGCGTTGAGCATCCCGTCGCTGAACCAGCGGTAAAAGGGCGCCTTGCTCTCGTCCAGCACTTGGGTGAAGGGTTTATGCCACGTGACCTGTTCCCGGGCGATGCGCGCCCAGAACCCCTCGTAGTCTTGTTCCGCCTCCTTGCATAGCGCCCGGTAGGCGTCCATGCCCTTGACGTTGGCCTGCTGTACGAACGCTTCGCTCGGGGGAAAGATCCGTGTTTCCTGGAGCACCGACTCGATTGCCGCCATGGCTTCCTCCTTGAGGGTCATGGAAGGGTGAACAATTCCTGCCGCCGTCTTTTTTTTGTTTTAGAGCATTTTAGTGCGGCGCGGTAGACTCGCACCACGGTGGGCTTCGACCGGGCGCGGCGTCGTTTTGCTATTACCTTACCGCCAATCTTGTATAAGACACAAGACTCATCGTCCCCCCCAGCGCCGAGCTTGCCGGTATCGCCCCGAGCCCTTGGGGGGCCGAGCCGTGGGACGGGCGACAGGCGTATGTGGTACCCTACGGGACATTTCGGGACGGGCCCAGGAGGGGCCCGGAGTCCCGCCCGGCTCGGCGAGCGCGCCGCCCCGCGATGGGCTCAGCTCCCGGACGGTCACACGCTCATCGGCGGGCCTCCCCGCATTGCACGATAGTGAACCTGGTCAGGTCCGGAAGGAAGCAGCCACAGCTATTCTCTGCAAGTGCCGGGGGTCGGGCTCGCCGCCCTTTTCATCTCGCGTCGGGGAGGGATTGCCAACCGTGGGCTGGCGTCCTCCGTTGCCCCGGGCGGGGGCAAGGGACCGTCAAGCTTTCCCAGCACGGGTGAAAAGATGCGGTGTACCCGCTCTTGCCGACAAGGGGCAGGGAGGGGGCCCAACGTTTTCGAGGTTCGATTGTTCTGGCAGGATGCACCCCTGCGCTGAAAGGAGAATCCCCAAGTGAAAAAAATCTCTGCACTCTTGGGCGCGGTGCTGGCTGCCCCGGCCTGGGGGATGGACGGGATCGCACTCGAAGGTGGCAGATCGGATTCTTCCCGTGCGGACGTGAGTCTCGTGCGGCTGGCAGCTCAATGGGACTGGAAGG
>NZ_DAIRTR010000116.1:0-9522 GCF_036803785.1 Pelomicrobium sp.
CACCCGTGTCTCCAGGGTGGCGGTGGCGCTGTTGTAGGCATCCACCGCTTTCCCCAAGCGATCGCCCACGTTGGCCCAGTGCTCGGCGAGCTTGGCGATGCGCTCGTAGAGCTGGCGGCCGAGGTCCGCCACTTCTTGGGCGTTGCGGGTGAGGGCCTCCTGACGCCAGCCGTAGGCCACGGCCCGCAGCAGGGCGATGAGGGTGGTGGGGGTGGCGGGGATGACCCTCTCGTTCACGCCGAACTCGATCAGGCCGGGATCCTGCTGCAGGGCGGCGGAAAAGAACATCTCTCCCGGTAAGAACAGCACGACGAACTCCGGGGTGGGATCGAACTGGGCCCAGTAGGATTTGCGGCCGAGAGCCACCATGTGGTCGCGCACCTGACGGGCGTGCTCAGCCAGGTGCATGTGCCGTGCTTCGTCGTCACTCGCCTCCACGGCCCGCAGGTACGCTTCCACCGGGGCTTTCGCGTCCACGACGATCCTCTTGCCGCCCGGCAGCCGCACGATCAGGTCCGGGCGCAGGCGCCCCTCTTCGGTCGCGCGGGATTCCTGTTCCACGAAGTCGCAGTATTCCAGCATGCCGGCCATCTCGACCACGCGCTTGAGTTGGATTTCCCCCCAGCGGCCCCGTACCGTGGGCTGGCGCAGGGCTTTCACGAGGTTCGCCGTCTCGTTGCGCAGCATGGGCAGGTGCGTGTCCACCAGGCTTTTCAGCTGCTCGCTCAGGGCGGCGTAGGCCGACACCCGCGCCTTTTCCAGCTCGCCCAGCTTGCCGTCCACCTTTTCCAGGGATTCGCGCAGGGGCTTGACCAGCTCGTCCACCGCCTTCTGGCGCGCCTCCAGGTCGCTTCTCGCGCCTTCCTGAAACTTTTCCAGGGTGGCTTTGGCGAGGTCGAGGAAGGACTGGTTGTTGCTTTGAAGTGCCTCAGCGGACAGGGCCTTGAAGGCGTCGGACAGGGCGGTGCGGGCTTCTTCTAGGAGCTTGAGCTTTTCTTCCGTCGCCCGGCGCTCGGCGGCGAGCCGCTCCTCGGCCGCTACCCGCCGCTCGGATTCCTCCCGCAGCGCCTGGGCCGAACGCGCCTGCTCGGCTCGGAGCGTTTCGATCTCGCGAGCCTTCTCCGTGAGCTGCTGCTCTGCGAAGGCTAGGCGCGCTTCCAGAGCGGCCGCTGCGCTTTTCGCCCGCATGCCGCGCACCCACCAGGCAGCGAGCCCTCCGGCGATCAGGGCGATGGGAACCATCCATTCAGGAGACATGGGTGCTCTCTTTGTAAAAAATTGTCATGGCGACTCTTGCTGCTGGTCGATGACAAGGCAATCCTACCGGTTACCCCGATCAAAACGCGATAGCGGCAGCTCGGGTCGAAGGAGATTTTCCCTTGTTCCAGCGGCGGGGCAGGGATAGGGCAAGCTTGCGGACCATCCTAAACGAGGGCGGAGGCAAACCGGGGCGCTCTTTATGCCGTGGCGCCGTGGGTTCCGGTCATTCGGGCTTCGGCGCCCCATACTGGGCCAGCGCTCTTTGCAGCCGTTCCATCACCAGTTGACGCAGGCTTTCGGGAGCAACCACTTCCACGTCCGGCCCAAAGCGCAGGATGTCCATCGTGAGCTCGGTGGGGTCGCGGAAGGGGATCTGCAGCTCGTAGCGCCCGTCCATCAAGAACTGACCCTGCTGCTTGGGGTGCCAGCGCTCGTCGGCGACCCAGCGGGCACGCTCGGGGGAGAAGCGCAGCACGGCCACTTGGTTCGCCCGCCCGGCAAAGATGCCGTAGCTCGAGGCGAGGTGTTCGTCGAGGCGCTCTTCCAGGATCTCTTTAGCCGGCTGATCGAGCTCCTCGGCTCGGCGCACCCGGTCCACCGAGAAGCTCCGGAGCGCCCGGCGGGTGTGGCACCAGGCGTCCAGGTACCAGTTGTCCCGGTAGCGGACCAGGCGCTGGGGGGAGACGGTGCGCTCGGAGATCTCTTCCCTGGAGCGGGCGTGGTAGCGCAGGCGCAGCCGCCGGCGTTGCAGAGTGGCGCTGGCGAGCACGTGGAACCATTCGCCCGTCGGGCGGGCCGCCATGCCAAGGAGCCGGATACGGCGGCCGACCTCGCCGAGCCCCAGGCGGCGATGGCGGATGAGGGTCGTGATGCGCTCCTTGAGGGGCGCCAAGTGTTCGCCCAGGAGGCCGGGCTCCAGGGATTCGAACAGTTGCTCGAAGACGATCAGGGCCTGCAGCTCCCGCGCGTTGAACCACAGCCCCGGCAGCTCGTAGGGTTGCCCGTCTTCGTCCCGTCGGTAGGCATAGCCTCCCGTCTTCTTGTCGTGCTCGATGGGAGCGCCCAGGTAGTCCTTCATCTCCCGCAGCAGCCGGTAGACCGTGGGCTCGGAGCACTCCAGCCGCGCCATCAGCTCGGCGAGCGGCACCGGAGTGCGGCGCCCCTCGAAGATACGGTGGAGCTGGTAGATGCGGTCGAATTTGTCCACGGGCCGGCGAACGCTCTCTTAGCGGTGCCGGTAGCCGTAGAACCAGCGGTTGTCGCGGGCCCCGGGGTTTCTCACGCTATGGCGCGCGCCGGCGGGGATGAGGACCTCTTCGCCCGGGCGAGGCCGCAGGGTTAGCCCGTGGAAGGTGAGCTCCAACTCGCCCTCGTCCAGCATGACCAACTCGTCCACGTCGTGGACGAAGTCGATCCACTGTTGTCCCGGCGGATCGATCCAGATATCGCAGGAAAACCCCCGGGCCGCCCAGTTCGCCTTGACCGTCGCGTAGTCAGGCATGGAGCCGCCGCGCAGAGAACTTCATTTCCCTTTGGGGGCCGGTTGCTTCTTTTTACGGGGGCGGGTTACGCCATAGGAACCGTTGTAGATCTTGCCCCGTCGCGTGCGGCGATCGCCTTTGCCCATCGTTTGACCCTCCTTCGTGTCGAGAGTAAAAAAAGCAACTCTATTCTAACGAGAATCGCGCAGAGCTGAAGTCTACGCCCGGAGAACCTCCATGCAACCGATTTACTTTCCCGGCGCTCTCGGAGCGCCCTTGGCCGCCCGTCTTGACCTGCCGGTGGGCGAGGTGATCGCCTATGCCCTGTTTGCCCACTGCTTCACCTGCTCGAAGGACAGCCTGGCGGCGGCCCAGGTGAGCGCCGAGCTCAAGGCGCAGGGGATCGCCGTGCTGCGCTTCGACTTCACCGGGCTGGGGGGAAGCGAGGGGGACTTCGCCAACACCGGCTTTTCTTCCAACGTGGCCGACGTGGTGGCGGCAGCAGCCTACCTGCGCCGGGAGCATGAGGCTCCCCGGCTTCTCGTCGGCCACAGCCTGGGCGGCGCCGCGGTGCTGGCCGCGGCCCGGAATATTCCGGAGGCGGTGGGGGTGGTCACCATCGGCGCGCCAGCGGAGCCCGCCCATGTGGCGCGATTGCTTGCCCCAGGTCGAGCGGAGGTCGAGGCGCGGGGGGAAGCGGAAGTGGAGATCGCCGGGCGCCGCTTCCGCATCCGGCGGCAATTCCTGGACGAGCTCGCCCGAGCAGACATCCTGGGAAGCCTCGGGCAGCTGCGCAAGGCGCTCCTCATCATGCATTCGCCCCGGGATACGGTGGTGGATATCGAGAATGCGGCGCGCTTGTTCCTGGCGGCCAAGCACCCCAAGAGCTTCGTCTCCTTGGACGATGCCGATCACCTGCTCACGCACCGGGAGGATGCCGTCTATGTCGCCCGGGTACTCGCCGCCTGGGCGAGTCGCTACCTAAAGCGAAGGAAAAGCGGGCAAGAGGTCTCGCCGGCGTGTCCCGAGGGGGTGGTGCGGGTCGAGGAGGTGGGCAGCGGGAAATACGCCCAGACGATCTGCGCCGGGCACCACCGCCTGCGCTCCGACGAGCCGCTAACCTACGGCGGCAGCGACACGGGCCCCTCGCCTTACCAGCTCCTGCTGGCGAGCCTCGGCGCCTGCACCTCCATGACGCTGCGCATGTACGCCGAGCAGAAAGGCTGGCCCCTGGAGCGGGTGGCGGTGGAGCTCAGGCACGAGAAGATCCACGCGGCCGATTGCGAGACGTGTGAAACCAAGGAGGGTAAGGTGGATCGCATCGAGCGGGTGATCGAGCTCGTCGGCCCCCTCGACGAGGCGCAGCGCCAGCGGCTGCTGGAGATCGCCAACAAGTGCCCGGTGCATCGCACCCTGCATTCCGAAGTGATCATACCCACCCGCCTGAAATAGGCTCGCGCGGAGCAGGTGGGGCGATTTCCCCACCGGGCGCCCGCCGTCGGAGTTGGCGAGAGGCGAGGGGCCTGCAGAGGCTCATTGGGCTGCCTCGGATCGAGCTCCCGATGGCGGGCAGCGCCTGTCGAAGGCGGCGACAGGGCCGACGGCTTCCCGTCGAAGGCATCCGCTTCCCTGTTTTTTCTTGTCGTCTCGGGACTTGCCGAGTGGCCGCGGCGGCCGACCAGGGTTGTTTCGACCTTTTCATTAAACGGCGGGGGCTCCCCGCGTTTTTTATACCTTACTGAATATTAAAACTTTCTTTTGTTCTAGCCGGTGCCCCGGGACGCTGGCACACCCCTT
This sequence comes from Pelomicrobium sp., assembly GCF_036803785.1. NCBI lineage: Bacteria > Pseudomonadati > Pseudomonadota > Hydrogenophilia > Pelomicrobium > Pelomicrobium sp. The sequence continues at coordinate 4,539 of NZ_DAIRTR010000116.1, forward strand.
GCAGCGAGGTGGGGTGTAAAAAAATTCAATCCAAAGGATGAGGGCGGATCGCTTAGGGAGAAGGGAGGAATTCAATTGCGTATCGCCATCTTGGTCTACGACCGCGAGCAGGCCGAGCAGCTCAAGCAGAGCCTGCAGAAAGCCGGACACGACTGCCATGTATTTGGGAGCGGCCGCCAGTTCCTGGTCACCGCAGGCCGCGAGAGTTTCGATGTGCTGCTCGTGGATTGGGAATTGACCGACATAACCGGCATAGACGTGCTGCGCGCGGTGCGCCGCGGCTCGTCCTGCGACATGCCGGTGGTCTTCGTGAGCCATCGCAACGCCGAGCGAGACGTGGCGGACGCGCTCAATGCCGGGGCCGACGACTACGTCGTGCCCCCGGTGCGGCCGCTCGAATTTGTTGCCCGGCTCAACGCCGTCTGGCGGCGGGCCAACCCGCGGGTCGAAGCGAAAATCCTGGAGTTCCCGCCTTATGTACTGGACCTGAACGAGCGGGAGGCGACCCTGTACGGCCGGCGGGTGGAGCTCACCCAGAAGGAGTTCGATCTGGCCGCGTTCTTGTTCCGCAACATCGGGCGCCTGCTCTCCCGGGGGCACCTCCTGGAGGCCGTGTGGGGCAAGAGCGTGGACGTGCCCACCCGAACCTTGGATACCCACGTCAGCCACTTGCGCAGCAAGCTGGGCCTGCGTCCCGAGAATGGTTATCGCCTGACCACCGTGTACAACTTCGGCTACCGGCTAGAGGCCGTGCGCAGCTCCGATCCCGACGTTAAGGCGCTGCCCCAACGCTCCGTTGGGACGGGGATTGCCCGGGACGCGGCGCGGGCCAATGCAGGATGAAAATGCCCGCGGTAAGCTGAATCTTTTCCCTGGGACGTCGAGCTTGAGCGGGTTGCGGCCCGCTCTTTTTTTTTCCTGACGAAGGGTATGTTGCCTGGGAGCGAACGATCCCGGCGGGGCGACAAACTGGGAAGAACCGGGCTAAACTAGCCGGCGTTTTTTCTTGGACCGGTGACCGGCGTTCAGTCATGACCGACGGCAGTCCGTGGTTGCGCCTCGAGCCTGGCGAGGGGGGTGCGACGCTTTACTTGATGGGCCTGTGGCGGCTCCCCCAGCTCTCCCGCATCGCACTCGCGCTGGATCAGGTGGCGGCCGTGCCCTTAACCGCCTTGGACGGCAGCCGACTGGAGGCCCTCGACACCTCCGGCGCGGCGGTGATCTACCGATTCCTGACCGCTCGTGGCCTCGATTGGGGAGCCATCGAGCTCAAGCGCTTCGCTCCCCAACACCTGAGCGTCATGACCCTGGTATCGGAGCGGCTCAGGCAAAGCGCCGCCTGCCCACCCACGACCCACTTGGGGCCGGTGGCGAAAGTCGGCCGCGCCGCCCTGGAGCTGTTCGAAAACGTGCGGGGGATGACCGCATTCCTGGGCCAAGTGGCGGTGGAGCTCGTCCGGGTGGCGGTAAAGCCCCGCGCGTTCCGCCTGCGGGAGATGGTGTCCCACTTGGAGACCGTGGGGGTGGACGCCATTCCCATCGTGGCCATGGTTACTTTCCTGATCGGCGTAGTGTTCGCCTACCTCCTCGGCATCGTGATCGAGCGCTTCGGCGTCAATATCTTCGTGGTGGATGGGGTGGGGCTCGCCATGTGCCGGGAGCTCTCCCCCCTCATCGTCGCCATCATCCTGGCCGGGCGCACCGGCGCCTCCTTCTGCGCCCAGCTCGGGACCATGAAGGTCACCGAAGAGATCGACGCCATCCGCACCCTGGGCCTTTCCCCCATCCAGTTGCTGGTCATTCCCCGGCTGGTCGCCCTCGTGGTGGCTTTGCCCTTGCTCACCTTTCTCGGCGACGTGATGGGCATCCTGGGCGGCATGCTGATCGCCGATCTGCGGCTCAGTATCACGGTGCCCACTTTCCTCGATCGCCTGCAGAGCGTTCTTGCCGTGAGGCACGTGTGGGTGGGGCTCGCCAAGGCGCCGGTGTTTGCCCTGGTGATTGCCTTGATCGGCTGCCGCATGGGAATGGCGGTCAAGCGCGACGCCCGCAGCGTCGGTGCGGCCACCACCGCCACGGTGGTGCAGTGCATCGTTTCCGTGATCCTGCTCGATGCCGGGTTCGCGGTGCTCTTCGTGGAGCTGGGCATCTGATGGCGCTTTCTGCTGCTGTCGTGCGGGACAGGCCGCCCATGCCGGCCGGGCCGGAGGCGGTGGTGGAGGTCGAGGATCTGGTCGCCCGCTTCGGCGCGGCCACGGTACACCATGGGGTGTCGTTTCAAGTGCGGCGAGGCGAGCTCGTGGCCCTGATCGGCGCGAGCGGCTCGGGCAAATCGGTGCTCGTGCGGGAGATCATCGGTCTGCTCAAACCCGCTGCGGGTCGGGTGAGGTTGCTCGGCACCGAGGTGTGGAGCGCCTCCGAGCGCGAACTGGAAGAGACGCGCCGCCGTTTCGGCATGCTGTTCCAGGACGGGGCCCTGTTTTCCTCCCTTTCGGTCGCGGAGAATATCGCCGTGCCGATCAAGGAACACAGCGACGTTCCGGACGAGCTCATCGAGCCGCTGGTGCGCATCAAGCTGGCGATGGCGGGACTGCCTAGCTCGGCGGCGGCCAAGATGCCAAGCGAGCTCTCCGGTGGCATGCGCAAGCGGGCGGCCCTCGCCCGGGCCTTGGCCCTGGACCCGGAGATCCTGTTCCTGGATGAGCCCACCTCGGGATTGGATCCCGTGACCGCCCGCGGTTTCGACCGGCTGATCCAGTTCCTCAATCGGGACCTGGGAATCACGGTGTTCCTCGTCACCCACGATCTGGATACCCTGTTTGGTATCGCCCGGCGCGTGCTGGTCCTGGGGGATGGAAAGCTCCTGGCCGACGGTCCGGTGGAGGAGGTCGCCCAGGTGGACGATCCCTGGGTGCGGGAGTATTTCCACTCCAGGCAAACTCTGGTGCGCTAGCGCGAGCCCGCCATGGAACCTCAAGCCCGCTACGCCCTGGTCGGCGTCGTGATTCTCGTCCTGGCGGCCGCCCTGGTGGTCTTTATCCTCTGGCTCAACCGGGCCGGGCTGGAGCGGGGCACCGAGCCGTTTCTCATCTTCTTCCGCCACCAGTCCCTGGACGGCCTGCAGATCAACAGCGACGTGAAGATGAGGGGCATCAAGGTGGGATACGTGGCGCGATTTCAGATCGAGGAAGGGGAGGCGAACGCGGTACGGGTGTTGATCCGCGTCAACGCGGACACACCGGTGCGCAAGAGCACCCAGGCGACCATCGTGCGCAACCTGGTGACGGGGCTCGCGGCCATTCATCTCATCAACACCGACGACAAGAGCCTGCCCAACACCGAGCCACCTCCGGGACTGCCGCATCCGGTGATCGCCGAGGCCGAGGGCACCCAAGAAGTGACCGATGCCCTGAGCCGCTTCGCCGAGGAAGGTGTGAAGACCTTGGAGCAGCTACAGCGCGTGCTCACCGACGACAACATCGCCCGCATTCGGGGGACGTTGTCCAATCTGGAGAACCTCACTCTGCAGCTCGAGCAGCAAGCTCCGGCCCTGCGGGAAGCCCTTCTTGCGGTGACCCGGGCCGCCGGGGAGCTCACCGCCGCCAGCGCCACGATCGGGCGGGCGGCCGAGGGGCTGGATCACCATGTAGGGGAAATCGCCCAGGGGACGCAGGAGGTGCTGGCCGAAGCGCGGCAGACCCTGGCCGAAGCACGAGCGCGCTTGGATTCTCTGGAACGGGACCTGGCGACGGTGGCGGGCGATTTGGAGCGCCTCTCCGACACGGGGAAGCTGGAGCTGCAGGCGACCGCGCGGGAGCTGCGAGCAGCGGCGGATTCCCTTTCCCGCACGGCGCGGCGGCTGGAGGACCCCCGTGCAGTGCTGTTCGGCCCCCATGCGGCCGAGCTGGGCCCGGGGGAGAGACGATGAGGCGCGCCCGAGGGGCGGGTGCGGGCCTCGCCGGGCTTGCACTGTTGCTCATGCTTCCGGCGTGCATGACGGTGGGGCAGTCGCCCACCGTCTATTACGTTCTAGGGGACGGGAGCTTCGCCTCGGTGCGGCCGGTCCGGGCGTCAGGGGCATCTCGCCGGTTGCTCGTGGCGCCCACCGAGGTAGAGAGTTTTTACGACACCGCCTCCATCGCCTTTAGCCGCAAGCCCGGCACCCGGGGCTACTACCAATACGCCTTCTGGACCGAGCGTCCCGGGCAAGCGTTTACGCGGCTTCTGGTGGCACGGCTGGAGACGGCGGGAGCTTTCTCCAGCGTGGCGCTAAGCACCTCGGGCGTTGACGGGGAGCTGATCCTCAACACTACACTCACCGAGCTCTACCACGATGCCGCCCAAGCGCCGGGCTGGGCCCGGGTGCGCCTGACCGCCGAGCTGGTGGACCGGCGCAGCCGGCGTCTGCTGGCGCGCAGGACCTTCGACCAGGCCGCCCCGGCGGCGAGCTACGACGCGCCGGGGGCGGTTGCGGGTTTCGAGCGGGCGATCGCTGCACTGCTGGACGAGTTGGGTCGGTGGGCGCAGGAGAAAGCCCGATGAGGTGCTTTCCGGGGAACAGCGTCGGGAACCTGGCGCGGCGCGTCCCGGCGTTCGCCTTTCCATGAGGGAATCATCGCGGCGACGCAGTTTCCCGCACCAGCAGCCCGCTCGTCGAGACTTTGACCTCGAACTCGGCCGGACGGCTCGCCGTCACGAAAGTGGCCGAACCGTACTGCGCATCCACCAGAGGGGCAAGGAAAGCGTAGCGTCGGCGCAGGCGGAACAGATCCACCGGCTTATCCTCGGCCAGGGAATAGACGGTGCGCGGAGCCGTGCGCTCCTGTTCTAAGGCGGTGTAGCGCCCGGCGATGCGCGAAAGCTCGTAGGCGGTATGGAGCCCCAACAGCTGGGCGAGGGGTTTCCACTTGAGGATGTGGGCATCCACATAGACCTCATCGCCGGCAAGCTGGAAGGAGCGCTCCTCCCCGCTGGGCAGTCGCAC
>NZ_DAIRTR010000117.1:0-9422 GCF_036803785.1 Pelomicrobium sp.
GAATCAAGGTTGGCAAGGACGGAGCTCTTGTCGCCGAAGTCCTCACCGCAACGGGGTTCGCGGCGCTGCTCGGCCGCAGCGACGAGATCTCTGCCATCCAGATCGAAAACGTCAGCCTGAATGCCGCCGCCCTGGAGCGGCTCGAAGCCTGGAACCGACCCCTCGCCGCCAACGCCGGCACGGCCCTGGAAAGGATCACAGCCCGCCAGGTGCGGGTGGTGGGGGCGGGAATGGAACTCCCACCTTTCGATGCCGAGCTGTCCCTGGCCTCCGACGGCACGGTACGGCACATCGCCGTTCGGGCGGTGGATGGGAGCCTGAGTGGCGCGCTCGTGCCTTCGGGCACAGGCCTCAAGATCCAGGTCCAGGGCCAAATCTGGAAAGCGCCCTTCGGCCTACCCCTCGTGTTCGAGAACCTGCAGGTCAAGGCCAATGCGGCGCCTGGTCGGCTGCAAGTGGAGCAGTTCGACGCCTTGCTCTATGGTGGCCGCGTGATGGGCAGCGGCAGCCTCACTTGGGATGGCCTCTGGACGGCCCAGGGCGAGGCCGAATTGGTGAGTGTGGACCTCGCCGCCCTTTTCTCCGCCTACCTGGGCGATGCCCCGATCACCGGCACCCTCAAATCCCGGATGCAGCTCGAGCTCGCGGGGCGGAGCCTGCAAAGCCTATTTGAAGCCCCTCGCCTCAGGGGCGAGTTCGTCGTAGAGCGAGGTGCGCTCACCGGCGTGGATCTCTCCCAAGCCCTGCGGGGCGGCAGCGCCGGGTCCTCTCGGGGTGAAACCGCCTTTCAACAACTCACCGGTTCCATGGTCCTTGCGGGCCACCGGTACGAATTCCGCAATCTGAGTCTCGCTGCCGGCATCCTGAGTGCGAGCGGCACGCTGGAAGTGGCTCCCGACCGCTCCCTTTCGGGGGGCGCTCAAGTGGAGATCCGCTCGGAAACCAATCCGCTACGCGGCTACCTCGCCGTGAAAGGCAGCGTGACCCAACCGCTCGCCCGGCCCTAGAGCGTCACGCTCGGGTTGAGGCTATAGCGTCCGGTCAGGGTCGCTTTTCCCAGGACGTGCCCTTCAATCGCCCGTCGCACGTCCGGCCCTCGGAAGATCCCCTCCACCGGGCAGCGAGGTATGTCCAGGGCATACAGGGTGAAGACGTAGTGGTGGACCCGGGTGTCGTTCCATGGGGGGCACGGGCCGTCGTAGCCGAAGTACTGCCCCTCCATGTCCTTGTCGCCAGCGAACCAGGCCGTGTAGTCATTCAATCCCTGGCGCGTTCCCCGCGGCCCTTCCGGGCCCTTCTTGCCCCGGGGCGTCACCCCATCGGAGAACTCGCCCTTGGCGATGGGCGCTTCGTCCGGCTTCAGATCGACCAACACCCAGTGGTAGAAATCCACCCGGGGTAGATCGGCCGGGATCACGCGCCCCTCCTTGTTCACGTCGTCGGGTTTAGAGGGAACATCGTAGTCGTGACAGATGAGCACCAGGGAGCGCGTGCCTGCAGGCAAATCGCTCCAGGCAAGGTCGGGATTTCTGTTGCCGCCGAGCCTCACACGGCTCGCCGGGTCGGGTACGCAAAAAGCGCATTCGGCGGGGATCTTCTGCTGATCGGCAAAGCTTTGGCTGCTGAGCTTCACGGCATCCTCCTCCCGTTCAGGTGACTTGCGGCACCAAGTCGTATTTAAACGTGGGGTCTCCCACCTCGTCAACGAGGAGAGATTGCGTGGTGATCAGCGGCACGGGCTCCGCCAGCAGCCGGCGCACGAAGTTGGGAAGCGCAAGCCCGGCACGGTAGACCGCGCCGTTCATGTACTGCAAGTCTTGCAGCTTTCGCTCGGCGATTCTCTTTTCCACCTCGGCCTCGGAGAGGGCGAGGGGGTCCACGGTCGAGGAGGCAGTCGCCATGCCCCACCAGGCGCAATAGATCGGCACGTACACCAGGTAAGGCCGCACCAGGGGAAAGACCGCCTTCAGCGTCGCCACGATACGCTGGTACGCCCTGGGGCGCGTGATCGGAGATTCCACGTGCAGGGTCAACACCCCGCCGGGATTCAGGACGCGCTTGCAGGACTCGTAGAACTCCCGGGTGTAGAGCTGCACCGAGGGCCCCAGCGGGTCGGTGAGGTCGAGGGCCACCAGGTCGAAGCGCTCGTCCGTGCGCTCGACGAAGGCCTTGCCATCGCCGATCATCACACTCAGGCGTGGATCATCGAAGGCGCCGCGATGGATCTTTTCCAGGTATTGCTTGGACGCCTCTACTACGCCCCGGTCGAGTTCCGCCATCACTACCCGTTGCATGGTGGGGTATTTGAGCAGCTCCTCCGAGGAGCCCCCATCGCCACCACCGATGACCAGGGCAGAGGTGGGCCCGGGATGGGCGAGAGCGCCCACGTGCACCAGACTCTCGTGGTAGAAGAACTCGTCGCGCTCGGTGGTCATCATGACCTTGTCGAGCAGCAACATGCGCCCGAACATGGGCGTGTCCACCACTTCCAGGTCCTGGTACTCGGTGCGGAAACGAGTGAGGGTCTCGGTCACCCGCACCGCACACCCGTAATCAGGATTGAGCAGCTCGATGTGGAACCGCTCCGCGGTCGGCTTGGTCATGGCGTGTTGGCAGGCTGCGGCCCTACTCGCGCTCCACTGAGCGCACGTGGGGCTCGTCCGGGCGGAACGTGTCTAGCAGCGCATTGAACAGCTTGTGCGCCTTGTGGCGATTGTCGCTCGTGTAGTTACACACGAACACATCCACCGTGACGTAGCGCTTTTCGGGCCAGGTATGGACGGAGAGATGGGATTCGGCGAGCACCACCATGCCGGTGACGCCGCCGTCGGTGCCAAACTGGTGGAAATAATCGCCAACCGGGGTCAGGCCGGCTTCCGCCACCAACCTCAAGCAGTGCTCCCGCAGCAGATCGGCGCTGAAGAAGTACCGATCCTCCCCTTTGCAACCGTACAGGTCGCCGAGCAGATGCAAGCCTTTCGGTCTTGGCTCCGGCTCGAGCGCCTTTGCTGCTGCAAGCCCCATAGCACCCTCCTTCAGTACACAAGTAGAACCGTTTCACGGGCGCAGGCGACGCCTTTGCCCCCCCATGGAACAGCTTTACCCGCCTCCCGTAAGGTGGTTGGCAGCAAAGCGGAAAGCGGAGCATTTTAGCAAAATCGCGCGGGGATTCAATAGAAGCGGAGGCGCCTCAGCGCTCCCCTTGCGCCGCAACGCGGAGCCAGAAGGTGACTGGGCCATCGTTTACCAGATGGACTTGCATGGCGGCGCCGAAGCAGCCAGCGGCCACCCAGGGATGGAGCGCTCGAGCGCGGGCGAGCAAGTAGCCAAACAGCCGCTCCCCCTGCGCCGGCGGCGCGGCAGGCGTGAAGCTCGCCCGGGTGCCCTTGCGGGTATCCGCCGCCAGGGTGAACTGAGGCACCAGCAGGAGCCCGCCGCCCAAGTCGGCGAGGCTGCGGTTCATGCGCCCTTGCTCGTCCGCAAACACCCGGAAGCCGAGCAAGCGCTCGAGCAACCGGTCGGCCTGGGCTTCGGCATCGCCTCGCTCCACGGCGACGAACACCACGAGCCCCGGGCCGATCTCGCCCATGGTCTGTCCGCCCACCACCACGCGGGCCATGCTCACCCGCTGCAGCAACCCGATCATCTTTCGGGCTCCGGCACAGAGGCTTTCCCTGCTCAGCCCTCACCAGCCGGAGGCCATGCGGCGCGGGCTCCAGCGTTCGACCGCCATCTTTATCTTTTCCGTCGCCCCTTCTCCTAGGGTCTGTGCCGCTCGCTCCCGGATCTGCGCTGCTGTGTCCCGTTCCTCCTGCGGTAGAAAGAGCTGAGTGAGGGCGAGCGACGCCCAGAAATAGGCTTCCCGCATGTCCACCGGCGCACCGTCCGAGGCGTAGACCTCGGCAAGCCGAACCTGAGCCTGGCCGTGGCCCTGCTCTGCCGCGCGCAGCAGCCACTTCACCGCAGCTTCCACGTCGGTCTGTGTTCCCTTGCCTTCCAGGTGCATCATGCCAGCAGCATACTGGGCCTCGGGCACCCCGAGCTTGAACCAGTTGCGAGCGAGCCATGGCCGACCCGCCCTCTGGAACAGCTTGAGCGCCCTGCCTGGATCGGGCGCGATGCCCGCTCGCCCGTCCCGGAGGATCAACCCGAGCTCGTAGGCAGCAAGCACGTTGCCCAGGCTGACCGCTTTTTCCAGCCGTTCGAGCGTCTCTTGCGGCGTCGCCGCGGCAAGCGCCCACCGGAGCTGTTCTTCAAGGGGTTGCTGTGCCAGCGCCCAAGAGGCACAGAGCAGCGCTGCGATCGTGAGCAAAAGCCTGCGGGTCATGAGCTCCTCCTTCGGGAAAGCCACAGAACGGTACAGCGGGCGAGCCTGCCGGATTCGACCGCCGCCAGGCAGCCCCGTTCAGCCCAGCGCCCACACGCCGCTGGCGCCGCCATCGCCCATGGATTTACCATGAGGGGCAAGAATGCTTGTCCCTGCGCCCCATGCTCATCGCCCAAGTCAGCGACTTGCACGTAGGCCGCCCGGGAGAACGCGTGGGCGGCCGGGTGGATACGGCCGATTGCCTGCGCCGCTGTGTCGCCCGGCTCAACCGGCTCACGCCGCGGCCGGACCTGGTGGCGCTGACCGGGGACCTGGTGAATGCGGGCCACCCGGAGGAGTACCGGCACCTGCGCTCCCTGCTCGAGCCCTTGGAGTCCCGCTGGGTGCTCATTCCCGGAAACCACGACGACCGCAGCGCGCTGCGGGCCGTATTTAAGGATCACGCCTATCTGGGGCAGGATCCCGATTTCATCCAGTACGTCATCGACGACTTCCCGGTGCGGCTGGTGTTCGCCGACACCCTAGAACCGGGACGGGAAGAGGGGCGCCTGGATGAGACCCGTCTCGCCTGGCTGGAAGCACGCTTTGAGGAGGCCCCCAATACGCCCACCCTGCTCTTCATGCACCATCCCCCCTTCGCCAGCGGGTTGGACGCCATGGACCAGACGCGCTGCACGGGGGCGGAAGCGCTGGCGGCACTGCTGCAACGCCATCCCCAGGTGGAGCGGGTGTGCTGCGGGCACCTGCATCGCCCGGTCTTCGTGCGCTGGGCGGGCACGAGCGGTTGCGTCGCCCCGAGCTGCGCCCACCAGCTCGCCCTGGACCTGCGGCCCGGGGCGTCGACGGGCTTCGTGCTGGAACCGCCGGGCTTCTTGCTGCACCTGTGGCGCCCTGGCGTGGGGCTTGTGACCCACCTCTGCCTGGTGGACCCCTTCCCCGGACCTTTTCGCGCCTACGGTCCGTGATCGATCCTTTGGCCCCAGCTTTTCTTGGCGAAAGTGCTGGGGGAACAGGGGAGACGGCGTCCAGGCGCTTTGGCGCGCCCGCTAGTGGTCCTCGAGACGGGTGAAGGTATCCTCGGCCGGCTCCCCCGTCTCCGGCTCGATCCAACCCGAGATCCCCAGCTCGGCCTCCACCTCTTCCAGGCTCTCGGGCGTCTCCATGTCCGCGTCGGCGTTGTATTCCATGTCCCGGATGGCTTCCAGCAGCGTGGGAAACGGGCCGAACACTTCCTCCGTTTCCTTGTCCTGCCAGTAAAAGCCGTCCGGGCGCTCGATGATGCGGGTCTTGTCGTAATCCGGCGGGGTTTCGGGGATCGGCGCCTTCATGGGATCCTCCTCGACCTGTTTTGGGGCGAGTACCGTTATCAAAGCACCAGCGCCGCTCAATTGCAACCCTGATCCATGCTGCGCCGCCGCTCAAGCCGCGCGGCGAGGGCCCGCGCGTCCCGGGGTGCGGCGCCTGCGTCCGTGTTATCGAAATAGACGTGCACCGTCCGGCCCTCCGCGAGCCAAGCGCCGATGTGCGCCGCCCAAGCGTCGAGCGCCTGGGGCGCGTAGCGCGACGCGTAGGTGCGAGGGTGACCATGTAGCCGCACATAGACAAGGTCAGCCGTCACCGCTTCCCACATGGGCCAGTCGGCGGCATCCGACAGGCAGTTGGCTACTCGGTGGCGTGCCAAAAGCGCCGCCACATCGTCTCGAAACCACGAGGCATGGCGGAACTCCACCGCGTGTCGTGCCTCAGGCCAGCGGTCGATAGCCACCAGAAAATGTTCCAGCCTCCGTGCCTCCCAGGGCAGGGAGGAGGGTAACTGCCACAACACCACGGAGAGCTTGGGTCCGAGGGGGCGCACGTTGTGGCGCTGGCGCTGCAGGGACTCGAGGGGGAAGGCGAGCCGTTTCACGTGGGTGAGATAGCGGTGCGCCTTGACGCAGAAGCGGAATCCCTCCGGTGTCTGGTCTCGCCACGCGGCATATGTGGCCGGGCGGATCTCGTGGTAGAAGGAAGCATTCACCTCCACCGCGCCAAAGCACCGGGCGTAGTGGGCGAGCCATGCTCGCCGGGGTACGCCCCGGTAGAACCCCGAGGCCCAAGCGGCGTAGTTCCACCCGCTCGTGCCCACGTAGAGCCGTCCCCTCACTGCGCCTGCCCCTGCGGCAGTCGGGAATCCGCCGTCTGGAGCAGTCCGTGTGCCGTGCCCGCGGCCCGCAGCCGAGCGCATTGCCCGGGCGTGAGCTCTCGATTCTCGGGCGCGGTTTGGTCCCGCATGAGATTGCCGGGCACATCCACGTGTTCGCCGCTGTCCATAAGTACGTGGACAAGCTCGTGGGCCAGGGCGATCCCCGGGTCCCGTATCCCTTCAGTGATCCACACCGTGTCCTGCAGCTCCGGTCGTCCCCGACTGTTGGCGCGGCCGATTGCCTCGGCATCGAACGCGATCCGCTGGCGGGTGTCGCGGACGAAATAGACCGTGGGCTTGGGATAGGGAAGTCGTCGGGCGAGCTCCCGCGAGACGGGCACGTGAAAGTCCTGGTAGCGCTCCGGCACTTCGACCTGGTGCAGGGGGATTCTCGGGATCACCACGCTGCACTGGGCCAGGACAGCGGCGGCGGTCTCGGCGGCTTCGGCAATGCGTGCCAAGCTCCAGCGGTTTCCCGTCAGATGCACGAAGGTGGGCTGCAGGACCAGGATCGGCTCGCGGCTCGCGGGCCGGATCTCGGGAGAGCGGGGATAGAGCATGGCGCTGCCCAGCAAGCGGGGCTCGTCCCCACCTTCCGAGGCGGTCCCTGCGGGGCAGAGAGCAATCGTCAAGCCAACCGAAGCGATGGCGAGTGCGATCCGGCCGGGATGGGCGCGCGCGCGATTCATGTGCGGTCAATATACCGGTGTCGCATAGCGAAAAGCGCAATGACGGAAAGCATCGACTGTGCAGTGGTCGGCGCGGGCGTTGTCGGCTTGGCGGTCGCTCGGGCCTCGCCCTGGCGGGCCGGGAGGTCCTGGTGTTGGAGGCAGCCAGCACCGTTGGCAACCAGACGAACGCACGCAGCTCGGAAGTCATCCACGCGGGCATATTATCCGCCCGGCAGCCTCAAGGCGAAGCTCTGCGTGGACGGCAGGCAGAAGCTCCATCGCTTCTGCGCCGAACGCGGGGCGTCCACCGCCGCCTCGGCCAGCTGATCGTCGCCACCCGGACCTCGGAGCCGGAGACCCTGGAGCGCTATCGCGCCAACACTTCGGAGAATGGCGTGCGGGACCTAGAATGGCTGGACGCACGAGAGGCGGCGCGCCTGGAGCCCGCGGTGCGCTGTGTCGCTGCCCTCCATTGCCCGTCCACCGGTATCCTGGACAGCCACGCCTCCATGCAGGTCCTGCAGGGCAAAACCGAGCGCCACGGCGCAGTGATCGTCTCGCGCAGCGCGGTGCGCTCGGGTCGCGCCTCGCCCTCGGGCATCGTGCTGGCCGTGGAAAGTGGCGGCGAGGCGGTAACGCTCCCATGCCGGGGGGCGTGAACTGCGCGGGGCTCACGGCGTCCCGGATCGCATGCCCCATCGAGGGCATGCCGATCGAGCTCGTACCGCAGGAACACTGTGCCCACGGGCATTAACTTCGTCTTGAAAGGGCGCTCCCCCCTTTGGACGCCTCGTCTGTCCGGTGCCGGAGCCGGAAAGGCTAGGCGTGCCCGTGAGCCTTGGACCTGGGCCGGCCAGGCGCACCTCGGCCCCGACGTGGAGGGGGCCGAGGCGATCGACTATGGTTTCGGCGCGAGCCATGTCCGGCGCTTCTACGAAGCCATTCGCCGCTACGACCCGGTGCTGCTGGAAGGCGCCCTCCTGCCTGGCTACACCGGAATTCGGCCCAGGATCGCGGGCCCCGGAGAAGGGGCAGCGGATTTCCTTATCCAGGGCCCCGAGACCCATGGCGTGCCAGGGCTCATTCACCTGTTCGGCATCGACTCGCCTGGGCTCACGGCTTCCCTGGCCATTGCCGAGCGAGTGGCGGCCGCCGATCGCCCAGTAACGCACGGGCTCAATAGCCCACGCTTCCGCCCGTCACGTCTACGGTCACGTGGGGCCGCCCAAAGAGGACCGCAACGGCGCGCGCTAGCTCGCGGGCCCAGGCCGAGTTGCGCTTGAACTCCTCGGGACCGGCCGACTTGGCAAGGAACAGCACCTTGTCCGCGGCCAAGGCCTTGCCCACCGGATTGAAGCCCTCATCGCCCCCTTTGGCGAGCTGCGTATCGAGCCAGCGGTGGGCGGCTTCCGCCGTCAGCCCTGCCGTCTCTGCTTCATGGACGCGAAAGCGGTATTCCTCGCCCTCGCCGAAACGCACCGTGACGCTCTGGATCATGGCCGTGTCCGCCTCCTCGGGGGAATTCTAGCCTGGAGCGATCCAGTTTGCCTCAGGCGCTGTCTTCGGTGAGTTCCCGCAGGCGGTGGATCGCCTGCTCCGCGGCGCGTCGCCCCGCCGCCATGGCCTCCTCCCCCCGGTGGAACTCCATGAGCCCGATATGGGCTAACCGTGGGGTGATCATCAGGTCGGCGGGCTCTCCCGCCAAGCGGCTGCGGGTGATGCGCACCTGCATGATGTTGATGCTGGAGGCGATCACCTCCAGCATGGACGGGCCGGCTTCGGGGCTATCGGCGGGTATGATGTTGCGGGCGGTCAAACTGTCCCGGATGCGCTGAAGCCAGGAATCCGGCTCGGCCTTGGTGGCAGCGCCGGGCCGTGACCGCCGCAGATGCCGTCCCAGGAGGTCGGCGTTCAGATCCACCGCGATTACGATATCCGCCCCCATGGCCCGGCACAGGGAGACGGGCACCGGGTTCACTAGGCCTCCGTCCACCAGGATGCGGCCGTCGCGCTGCACCGGCGTGAACAGCCCCGGCAGGGCGATGGAGGCCCGCACCGCCTCCATCACCCGGCCCTCTCGCAACCACACCTCGTTGCCGGTTTCCAGGTCGGTGGCCACCGCCCCGTAGGCCCGGGGCAGATCCGCGATGTCGGCATCGGCGAAAGTCGTACGGAAAAACTCCACCAGCCGCTCCCCCTTGATCAGCCCGCCCGCCAGGCTCACGTCCAGAAAGCCCACCAC
>NZ_DAIRTR010000118.1:0-9212 GCF_036803785.1 Pelomicrobium sp.
CCCCCCGACCTACGCCGCTGGTACGAGGTCACCATCCCCATCCATTTCCGCCTCGAGGAACGGGGATGACAGCGTTTTACACCCATGCCGAGCCCTACGCCCGGGGTTGGCTCCTCCGGGGCGTCCATCGGGTCTATTACGAGGTGAGCGGCCACCCCCGAGGCCGTCCGGTCGTCGTGCTGCACGGCGGTCCGGGAAGCGGCTCCAACCCCGCGAGCCGGAGTTTCTTCGATCCCAGTTTCTATCGGGTCGTCCTCTTCGACCAGCGGGGTTGCGGCCAGAGCACCCCTTCCGGCAGTGTCCAGGAAAACGCCCTCCCGCTGCTCCTCGAGGACATGGAGGCCTTGCGGGCCCATCTGGGCGTGGAACGCTGGCTGGTATGCGGCGGCTCCTGGGGAGCGACCCTTGCCCTGGCCTATGCCCAGGCCTATCCGTCCGCCTGTACAGGGCTCTTGCTGCGGGGCCTTTTCCTGGGCAGCGAGGAAGAAATCGATTGGTACCTCCAGGGGCTCGCTCGCTTCCTGCCCGATGCATGGGACGCATTCTCCCGGGCCATCCCCGGGGAAGAGACCCTCCTCGAGCGCTACCATCGCGCCCTGCACGGAACGAACCGAGCGTTGGCCCTTGCCGCGGCGCAGGCCTGGGAGGCCTACGAGCGGCGGGCCATGGGTCTCCTCGACCCGGTCTCCCCCGAGCTACCGCCGGGCGAGAAGCTCCTCGCCAAGGCGAGGATCCAGACCCACTACCTGATCCATGGCTGTTTTCTGGACCGGGGCGAGTTGCTCCGCGGGGTGCCGCAGATACGCCACCTCCCTTGCGTCCTAGTGCAGGGGCGACTGGACATGATTTGTCCGCCGGCAGCGGCCTTCCGACTCCAGGCAGCATGGCCCGAGGCTCGGCTCATCCTGGTGGAGGGCGGAGGGCATTCCGCCGGCTCCCCCGCCATGGGTCAGGCCCTGCTGCAAGCAGCAGACGCGTTCAAGGCCCAGCTCGCCTTCCCTTCATGCGTTTGAGAACCCGCATCAACCTGCTGTGCACGGCCCTCATGGTGCTGTTCCTGATGGCCAGCGGCGCCATGATGCTGGACAACATGCGCAAATCCATCGGCGAGGAGGTGCGGGCAGCCACCCGGGTCACCGTGCAACTGCTCACGACCGTCATCTACTCCAGCCAGTTCGTGCCCCACTCCGACTCCCAGCTCCAGGTGATGCTCAACTTCCTCCACTCCCTGGGCCGGGTGCGCTCCAACGAGATCCGCTGCTACAACAGCTTAGGCGATCTGGTCTATGTCTCGCCCCCCTCCCCGTACAAGGCGGGACGCTACGCCCCCCCATGGTTCAGCCGTCTGGTGAGCCCGAAGGAGCCCCTGGTTTTCCTGCGCTTCCAGGGGGGCTTCCTCGAGGTGATCCCGGATCCTTCCCGCGCCACTTTGGACGCCTGGGACGACCTGAAAAGCCTAGCCTGGATTGCGGGCGCCTTTTTCGTGCTGATCAACGTGCTGGTGTTCTGGCTGGTGGAGCGGGCCTTGAAACCCGTGAAGACCATCCTGGAGGGCCTCTCGCAGATGGAGCAGGGCCGTCTAGACGCGCGCCTGCCGGACTTTGCCCTGCCCGAGATGTCCGCCATCAGCCACACCTTCAACCGCATGGCCCAAGCGCTGGAGGGCAGCATGGCGGAAAATCAGCGCCTCGCCCTCGCCGTGCATCAGTCGGGGGATGCCACGCTGATCCTGGACCCCCAGGGGAAGATCACTTTCTGGAATCCCGCCGCCGAGCGGCTCTTCGGCTATGCCGCCGGAGAGATCCTGGGGCAGTCCGCCCGCGTCCTCATGCCCGACGCGGGCCAGGCCGATGAAACCCTGGCTGCGCTGCTGCGGGGCGGGCGCGTCGACAACGCAGAGACCCGGTGGCTCACTCGGGACGGGCGCTCGCTCGACCTGTCCCTGTCAGCCGCTCCTCTCACGGATCCGGCCAGCGGCCAGGTCCTGGGCGAGATCGTGAGCCTGCGGGACGTCACCGAGAAAAAACGGGCCGAGACGATCGCCCGGGAGCTGGAACAGAACCGCCGGCTCACCCAGCTCATCCAGCGCCACGTGGAAGAGGAGCGCCGCAGCCTCGCCCGGGAGCTGCATGATGAGCTGGGTCAATGCGCCACCGCGATCAAGACGATCGGCATGACCATTGCCCAACGCACCGCCCAGAACGACCCCCAAGCCCACGAACTGGCAAAGACCATCGTCTCCATCGCCGGGCACCTCTACGATCTGGTCCACCGTATGATCCGCAGCCTCAGGCCCTCGGTCCTGGACCACCTGGGGCTGCCCGAAGCGCTCCAGGATTCGATGGAGACCTGGCGAGCCGCCCATCCTCGGATGAACTTCTCCCTGCAGCTGGAGGGCGCGCTGGACGGCCTGGGGGAGGAGGTCAACATCACGGTCTACCGCATCGTCCAGGAGTGCCTGACCAATGTGGTCAAACACGCGGGCGCTTCCCGCGCCGAGGTGCAGGTGGTGCGCGGGTCCGATCCGGAAAGCGGGGAGGACACGGTGCAGGTCACGGTCCAGGACGACGGCCGAGGCATGGGCAACGGCGGCACCTCCGTGCGGGTGGGCTACGGGCTCCTGGGCATGCGGGAGCGGGTGCAAGCCCTCAAGGGCCGCTTCTCGGTGGAGAACCGTCCTGGCGGGGGCGTCATGGTGCGGGCGGTGATCCCGGTATCCGTCCAGACGGCAGCAGCAGGTTAAACTGTTTTCATGACGGCTTCCCCGCTCAAGGTCATGCTGGTGGACGACCACACGGTGGTGCGCATGGGGTTTCGCCTGCTGCTGGAAAACACACCCGACATCCGGGTGGTGGCGGAAGCGGATTCCGGCGAGCAGGCCCTCAAGCGCTACCCGGAGGCCAAGCCGGACGTGGTGGTGATGGACCTTTCCATGCCGGGCATGGGGGGAATGGAAGCCGTGAGGCGACTGCTCGCCAAGGACAAGGAGGCCCGCATCCTGGTGCTCTCCGCCCACGACGACACCCTGCACCCGAAGCGGGTCCTGGAAGCGGGGGCCCTCGGCTATCTCTCCAAGCGCAGCGCCCCCGAGGAGCTGATCCAGGCAGTGCGGCACGTGGCCGCCGGCAAGGTCTACCTGGAGCCGGCCCTGGCCCAGCAACTGGCAATCCAGCAGGTGACCGGAACGCGCAACCCGGTGGAGGTGCTGAGCCCACGGGAATTCGAGCTGTTCCTGCTCCTCGCCCAAGGCAAGAGCGTGGCCGAGATCGCCGAAATGCTCTATCTGAGCCCCCGCACGGTGGGGACCCACTTGTACAACATCAAGCAGAAGCTGAACGCCTCCAACGCCGCGGAGCTCACCCTGATCGCCATGCGGGCGGGGTTGCTGGAGCCCTAGCTCATGAAAATCATGAGCCCATGTCCATGCTTTTTCTGCTACCCGATCCGAGGGCCCGCACTTATATTGGAAGCTGAAATCTCCCGCTTAAGGACAAGGAGGACTCGCCATGTGGACCAAGCCCCAATTCACCGAGATGCGGTTTGGCTTCGAAGTCACTTTGTACATCGCTAACCGCTGATTATTCTGCGCTCTCTCGTCTTTCGGGGGCTGCCGCGAGGCAGTCCCTTTTCGTTCCTCGCTCAGTCCTCCGCTCCCTTCGCCCTGCCTCCCAGAGCGTAACGCAACCCAATCCAACCAGCCCGCGGTGCGCCGGGGGAGCGGAACTGCTCGGGGGTGGCGCTCCCTGGATCGAAGGTATCGCCCGGACCCCGGAAAAAGTTCTCCCCCAGCACGCCAAAATTCTCGTAGCGCTCGTCCAACAGGTTATTCACTTTGAAAAAGAGCTCCCAGCGGCGAGAGAGACGGTAGCGGGCGTCCAGGTTGAGCACTGCATAGCCCGGCACCGGACCGTGGGCGTCCTGGTTATTTTCGTCCCCCCGGGCGAATTGACGGCTTGCCGCCTGAAGGCTTGCGCCTAGGGACAACGCCTCACCCACCCGATACTCGGCTCGGAGCTTGAAGAGGTGACGAGGAATGCCCGGAAGGCGGTCGCCGGGCCGCACCTGGATGTCGCTCGGCCCCAGGATAGGCTGGGCCGAGGAATTGTTAGGGCTGTTCAGCACGAAGGGGGTGCGGAAAGTGGCTTCGATGAAGCTATAGCTCCCCCAGAGGTGCAGGCGGCCCCAGTGGGCCTGTAGGGTCAGCTCCAGCCCTTGGCGGCGGGTGGTCCCCACGTTCTGGAAGAAGCCGGCATTGATGGCCCCGCCGCTGCTCACGAATTGGATGTCGTCCTCGAGATCGGTTCGGTAAAGGCTGGCGCTATAGCCCAGGCGGTCGGCGATGCGGCCCCGCAGGCCCGCCTCCCAGGTCCTGGAAACCACCTCCTTCAAGGGCGGATCGGCCAGAAAGGCATTGGGCAAGCGGCATGGGGCGAGGGGGTCGGCGCAGGTAAGTTCCACCGGAGTGGGCGCCCGCATGCCCTCGTTGTAGGCGAGGAACACGGTGTGGCTCGCGGCCAGGTTATAGGCCACGCCGGCCGCCGGATTGAAACGGGAAAAGGCATGATCCCCGTTCAGCGCAGGCTCTGAACCCGTTTTGTCCCGGATTCTGAGCCGCGCCCGGTTGTAGCGTCCCGAGACGGTGAGGTGTAGCCGCTCGGTCAGCGACAGGGTGTCGGTGAAGTAAATCCCCGTGTAGCGGTTGACCGTCCTCACGTCGGTTTCCAGCGTGAAATCGCTGGTCGCCACCGTCCCCCGGTCAGGGGTGAAGGTGGCCTCCTGCTCCAACTGACTGAAGTCGGTCTCCCCCCGGTCCAGGCTCGCGCCGAAGGTGAGCTGGTTCGCTCGTCCCAGGAGGCGGCCGAGCAGGGTCCACTGCACGGAACCGCCGTAGCCCCGCTGGTCGGTCACGCTCAAGTCATTGAACGCCGGGTTGGGGCTCGTCACAGGGTCGAACTCATCGTTGACGTTGCTGCTGAAGTTGTCGCTGTGGAGCCTGCGATAATAAACGTTGGCCGCGAGGATCGTAGCCTCGCCCAAGACCCGGCTGCCCTTGAGGTTGAAGAAATTGAGCCGGTTACGGGTACGGTCGGGCCAGGTGTAGGCCTGCTCCGGCCGGTCCAGCATCGACAAGGGTAGCGCCTGAACCCCTTCGAGGGTGTTGTCGGCGTGGGTGAAGCTCGCATCCAGGTCCATGACGTCGTCCTCGAAGCCGAGCTTACCGAAGAGTTGGCGCAGCTTCGAAGGGGAATGTTCCCGCCAGCCGTCCTCTTGGAAGAGGTTCCCGGTCACGAACCAGTCCACCCGGTCCCGGAAGCCTCCGTATTCGAACTCCCACGCTTGCCGGTCCCAGGATCCCCCCAGGGCCTGCACGGCGAGGCCCGGGTATTGGAAGCCCGACTTCGTGTGCACTGCTAAGGCACCCCCCAGGGTATTCAGGCCGAACAGGGGGTTGGAGCCGGGAATCAGGTTGATACTAGAAATGGCTGAGCGGGGGATGAGATCCCAGTTCACCGTGTCGCCAAAAGCTTCGTTCACTCGCACCCCGTCTACGAACACCGAAAGGCCCTGGGGCGTACCGAGGAGGGGGGAAGCGGAAAAGCCCCGGAAGCTCAGATCTGGCTGAAAAGGATTGTGCTGGGCGGCGTTGACCGTGACGCCGGCCAAGCTCTGTTCCATGAATTCCGAAAGATCCAGGGCCTGCTGCCGCCGGATCTGCTCCCCGGTGGCGGCCTGGACCGCCGCCGGCACTTGCTCCAATGGGACCCCCACGCTAGGCAGGGGCGTGGTGCCCACCACCTCCACCGTGGGCGCCTCCAGGCTGGCGGCCGGATTCTCGGCCCAGGCGGCTGCGGCGAACCAGGGCAGCCAGAGAACGATTCGCCAGGCCGTTAGCGGACGAAGGATCAAACCCCACACCCAACACCTCCTCCCTGGGATTCTTAGACGATTTTTGCCTGCGGGTGCAGGAATCATGCCATGGCCCGGGCGAGGCGCTTCGCCCCAAGCCGGGCCATCGGCAGCGTTTGCGCGTGCCCAACGAGTGTCACGCTCTTGAAACAGGGTGTGGCGACAGCAGCCGCCAAAAAAAAAGCGGGCGCTCGCTGTGCCGAGCGCCCGAGGGGAGGATAAGGCCTGCGATGAAAAGCGGTGAACGCCGTGCCCCTGCCTCAGCGCCGAGAGGGGGCCCCGAACTGGTACTTCACCCCCACCCAGCCGGCTCGGGGCGCACCGGGCGCCACGAAGCGCTCCACGGGCCCCAGTTGATCCCGGGGCTCGCCCGTGGCCGGGTCGAAGGCGTTGCGATTGAACGCGCCCAAGGTCTCGTACCGGGTGTCGAACAAGTTGTCCACTTTGGCGAAAAGGACCCAGTTTCGGGCGAGGCGGTAGTCCATCGTCAAGTTCACCACCGTGTAGCCTGAGAGTTCGCCACGCTGGTTGTTCTCGTCCCCCCGCAGGAACTGGCGGGAAGCGTAGAGCACCTGGGCGCCCACGGTGAAGCGTTCGCTCACCCGGTAAGCCCCCCCCAGCTTTAGGGTATGGCGGGGAATGCCGGGCAGCCGGTCCCCCGCCGAGACGTCGATGGTGGCCGGCTGGGTCGGGTCCAGGGGATTGGCCACCGGGTTAAACAGGCTGGCAGGGGACCGGAACGTGGCGTCCACGAAGCCATAGTTGGCGAACCACTCGATGGGGCCCGACTGAGCGGTAAGCCCCAGCTCGAAGCCCTGCCGGCGGGTCTTGTCCACGTTGGTGAAAAAGCCCAGGCCTACGCCGGTGGAGACGAACAGGATGTCGTCCTTGAGCTCGGTGCGGTAGGCCGCCGCGCTCCACTGCAAGCCCTGCCCCAGACGGCCCCGGGCCCCCACCTCCCAAGTCTTGGCCACTACCGGCTCCAAGGGCGGGTCGGCGACGAAACCCACCGGCAAGGCGCAAGGATCATTCTCGTCGGCACAGGTGAGCTCCACCGGCGTGGGGACCCGGAAGCCCTCGTGATAGCTCCCGTACAGGGTAAGTCCCTGCTGGAGATTAAGGGTAAGCCCCACGGCCGGGTTGAAGCGGTTGAACGTGTGATGGCCCTCCAGCGCCGGTGCGAGTCCTGTGTCGTCCCGTAAGCGCACGCTCGCCCGGTTGTAGCGGCCCGAGAGGGTCAAAGCCAGCGTATCGGTGAGGGCCAAGGTGTCGGCGAAATAGAGGCCGTAGGCGGTGTTGCGGCCCGTAACCGCGGTATCCAGCTCGAAGGGGCCGGTGGCCAGGGTGCCCCGATCCGGGGTGAATTCCGCCTCTTGCTCGAACTGGCGAAACCGGGTGCGGCCCCGGTCCACGCTGGCGCCCAGGGTGAGTTGATTGGCACGTCCGGCAAGCGCCCCTAAGAAGCTCAGCTGCAGCGTGGCCCCCAGGACGCGGCTCGCGGTGCGGGTGGCGCGGTTTTCCGCTTCATAACCATCGTCCGTGGGATCCGAAGGGGTGCCTCCGTCGTCGAACTCCGCATCTCCGTTAAAGGTGCTGAGATCGAGCTTGCGGTAGTACACGTTGCCGGAGACGAGCGTCTTGTCTCCGAACCAGTGGCTGCCCTTGAGATTAAAAAAGTGTAGCTCCGGCCTCGTCTCGTCAGGATGGGTGAAGATGGCCTCCCGGCGCTGGGCGAGGAAGCTCTCCGGAACGAGCCCATTGCCCACCAGCGCGTTTTTCGCAAAAGTGTAGGAGAGATCCAGATCGCGCGTGGCGTCCTCCCAACCCGTCTTGGCGAAGAACTGCTTGACCTTGGAGGGAGAGAAATCCCGCCAGCCATCCTCCTCGAACACGTTGGCCGTGACGAACCAGTCGATCCGGTCCCGGTGTCCTCCATGGGCGATGTCGAAGGCCTTGCGCCCGAAGGAACCAGCGTAGGCCTGGCCCGTGGTGCCCGGGTAGTCGAAGCCCGATTTGGTGCGCAGAGACAGCGCGCCGCCCAGGGTATTGAGGCCGAAAACGGGGTTGGAGCCCGGAATCAGATTAAGGGTGGAGAGGGCCGACAGGGGGATTAAGTCCCAGTTCACGGTGTCGCCGAAGGCTTCGTTCACCCGCACCCCGTCCACGAACACCGAAAGCCCGATGGGATTGCCGAGCAGGGGAGAGGCGGTGAAGCCCCGGTAGATCACGTCGGGCTGGAAGGGATTGTTCTGGGCCTGGTTGATTTGCACGCTGCCCAGGTTGCGCAGCATGAATTCGGAAAGGTCCAGGGGATGGTGGAGCCGGATCTCCCGGTCGGTCTTGGCCTGGACGTGGGCGGGAACCTGTTCCAGAGGCACCCCCAGATCGGGCAAGGGGGTGGTACCGATCACTTCCACTGTGGGCGCCTCCAGCCGGGTCGCCCGCTCTTCCCCGTGCACGCCCCCCACAACCCCCAGGGCTCCTCCCATCATGCCCGCGAGCCAAGCCGCGAGCGTGTTCTTGTTCACCATTCGCCTCCCCTCATGACCAACGTCGCTGGTTTGGTCGAGCCTGCGGGCGAGGAGCTTAACAACCCGAGAAGCCGCGGCGCGTGCGCATATTGCGTAAAAAGCGCCGGGAAATTTTCCCGAGACCCAGGACAGCAGAGACGAATGGCCTAGCTGGAGATCAGATGATGCTTCAAGGCGAGCCGCACCAGCTCGACGGGGCTCGTAACGCCCAGCTTCTGCTTGATCTGGGTGGTGTAGTTGGCGACGGTCTTGGCTGAGAGGTGCAGGTCCCGGGCGATGGTCTCGGGCCCATGCCCCTCCACCACCCGCTGGAAGATCTCGAACTCCCGGGCGCTCAGGCAGGCCAGGGGATCCTGCGTCCCCGTCACGGCGTACAAGGCGATACGCTGCGCCACGTCGGGGCCAAGATAGCGGCGCCCTTGGGCCACGGCGTGTACGGCGTCCACGATCACCTCCGGCGCTGCCGCCTTGGTGAGATAGCCCAAAGCACCGTTTTTGAGCGCCCGCAGGGCGAAGGCTTCGCTTTCGTGGATACTGAACACCAGCACCCGCGCGGCGGCGTCCCGAGCCAGGATACGCCGGATCGTCTCAAGACCGCCCATACCGGGCATGGAGAGGTCCATGACCACCACGTCTGGCCTCAATTCACCGTAGAGCTGGTAGGCCTCTTCCCCGCTCGCCGCCTCCGCCAGCACCCGGATCTGCGGCTGGCGTTCCAGCAAGCGGCGAAAGCCGGCCCGGACCACCGCGTGGTCGTCGGCCAGCAGCAGGCGA
>NZ_DAIRTR010000119.1:0-8996 GCF_036803785.1 Pelomicrobium sp.
GGCATCAAGATCTTCGGCGGCGGGGGTGGCGTCATCATCCCTAGGGAGATCCGGGAGCTGGAGGCCTACGGGGTGACCCGCATCTATTCCCCCGAGGATGGGCAGAAGCTGGGCTTAGCCGGCATGATTCGGGACATGCTGGAGCGGGCGGACGCCGACCTCACCCGTGACTGCCCCAGAGACTTGAAGCCGGTGCGCACTGGCAACCGTCGGGCCCTGGCACGGCTCATCACCGCCCTGGAGTGCGGGACCCTGGAGCCGGCGTTACGCGAGGAGCTCAGGCGGGGCGCGGCGGCCAAAGTGCCGGTGGTGGGCATCACGGGTACGGGCGGCTCCGGCAAGTCGTCCTTGACCGACGAGCTCATTCGCCGCTTGCGCCTGGATCAGGAGGACCGGTTGCAGATCGCCGTCATCGCCGCCGATCCTACCCGCCGCAGGACGGGTGGGGCGCTGCTGGGGGACAGGATCCGCATGAACGCCATCGCTTCCCCCCGCATCTACATGCGCTCCCTGGCGACCCGGATGGCGGGAAGCGAGATCCCCGCCGCCTTGCCCGATATCATTGCCCTGGTGAAGCTCGCGGGCTTCGACCTGGTGTTGGTGGAAACCTCGGGTATCGGTCAGGGCGACGCCGCCATCGCACCCCTGGCGGATGTATCGATCTACGTGATGACACCCGAATACGGAGCGGCGAGCCAGCTGGAGAAGATCGAGATGCTGGATTTCGCTGACTTGGTGGCGATCAACAAGTTCGACCGCCGCGGCGCCCTGGACGCCTTGCGTGACGTGTCCAAGCAGGTGCAGCGCAATCGCGGCGAGTTCGGCAAAAGCCTCGACGAGATGCCGGTCTACGGCACCATCGCCTCGCGTTTCAACGACGACGGGGTCACCGCTCTGTATCAGGGATTGCTCGAGCAGCTCGCTCGGCGCGGCTACACGTTTCCCCCCGGCAGACTCCCTCGCGTCGCGGGACGGCATTCCACCGGCGCCGCCTCCATCGTGCCCCCGGCCCGGGCCCGCTATCTCGCCGAAATCGCCGAGACCGTGCGTCGCTACCACCGGGAGGTCGAGCGGCAGGTGGCGATCGCCCGGGAGCGGCAGCAGCTAAAAGGTGCCCAGCGCCTGCTGCAGGAGGCGGGCAAGGACGCCTCCCACCTGCAGCCGCTGATCGAGGCGCGGGAGCAGGCCCTGGATGCGCGCTGCAAGAGGCTGCTGGAGCTATGGCCCCGTACCCGGGAGATCTATGCCGGCGACGAATACGTGGTGAAAATCCGGGACAAGGAGGTGCGCACCACCCTGCACCACACTACCCTCTCCGGCACCCGGCTGCCCAAGATCGCCCTTCCCGCCTATGAGGACGAGGCAGAAGTGCTCAAATGGCTGCTCAAGGAGAATGTGCCGGGCAGCTTTCCCTATACTGCTGGCGTGTTCGCTTTCAAGCGTGAGTACGAGGATCCCACCCGCATGTTTGCCGGAGAAGGCGATGCCTTCCGCACCAACCGGCGCTTCCACTACCTGTCCAAGGACTCCCAGGCAAAGCGCCTGTCCACCGCCTTCGACTCGGTGACCCTGTACGGCTACGACCCGGACGAGCGGCCGGACATTTACGGCAAGATCGGCAATTCCGGGGTATCGGTGGCGACCCTGGACGACATGAAGGCGCTCTACTCGGGTTTCGACCTGTGCGATCCGCTTACCTCGGTGTCCATGACCATCAACGGGCCTGCGCCGACGATCCTGGCCATGTTCTTCAACACCGCCATCGACCAACAGCTTGAGAAGTTCGAGCGCGAGAATGGTCGCCTGCCCACCGAGGACGAGCAGGAGAAGATCCGAGAGTGGGTGCTCTCCACCGTGCGCGGCACCGTGCAGGCGGACATCCTCAAGGAGGACCAGGGCCAGAACACGTGCATCTTCTCCACCGAGTTCGCTTTGCGCATGATGGCGGACGTGCAGGAATACTTCGTCCGCCACAACGTGCGCAACTTCTACTCCGTATCCATCTCCGGCTACCACATCGCGGAAGCGGGCGCCAATCCCATCACCCAGCTCGCCTTCACCCTGGCGAACGGTTTCACCTACGTGGAGGCTTACCTCGCCCGGGGCATGCATGTGGACGAGTTCGCACCGAACCTGTCGTTTTTCTTCTCCAACGGGATGGATCCCGAGTACGCGGTGCTGGGGCGCGTTGCCCGGCGCATTTGGGCTATCGCCATGCGCTTCAAGTATGGGGCCAACGAGCGCAGCCAGAAGCTCAAGTACCACATCCAGACGTCGGGACGCTCGCTCCATGCCCAGGAGATCGATTTCAACGACATCCGCACGACCCTCCAAGCCTTGATCGCCGTCTACGACAACTGCAACTCACTGCACACCAACGCCTACGACGAGGCGATCACCACGCCGACCGAGGAGTCGGTGCGCCGGGCCATGGCGATCCAGCTCATCATCAACCGCGAGTGGGGTTTGGCAAAGAACGAGAACCCGAACCAAGGCGCCTTCATCGTCGAGCAACTCACCGATCTAGTGGAGGAGGCGGTGCTGCAGGAGTTCGAACGGCTCTCCGAGCGCGGCGGCGTGCTGGGGGCCATGGAAACTGGCTACCAGCGAAGCAAGATCCAGGAGGAGTCGCTCCTGTACGAGACGAAGAAGCATGACGGGACGCTGCCCATCATCGGAGTGAACACGTTCTTGAACCCCCATCCCAAGCCGGCGGCGGAGGTGATCCAGCTTGCCCGCTCCACCGAGGAAGAGAAACGCTCGCAGCTCAAGCGTCTGCGGGACTTCCAGGCGCGCCATGCCCGCGAGGCAGGGCCCATGCTGGAGCGGCTCAAGCAGGCAGCCATGCGGGGCGAGAATGTATTCGCTGTGCTCATGGACGCAGTGCGGGTGTGCTCCCTGGGGCAGATCACCCAAGCCCTGTTCGAAGTGGGCGGGCAGTACCGGCGCAACATGTAGGAGGCAGGCCCTGTGCGCATTCCAGGCAGCGCGTTTCTCGTCGCCGGCGGCGCTTCCGGGCTCGGCGCTGCCACCGCCCGGTTGCTGGCCGCCGAGGGCGGCACGGTGGCGATCCTGGATCTGAACGATACCGCGGGCGCCGCCCTTGCCCAGGAGCTGGGCGGGCGCGCCCGCTTCGTGAAGGGGAGCGTGACCGACGAGTCGGCGGTGCGGGCGGCGGTGGAGGCGGCGGGCGCCCTGGGGCCCTTACGCGGCGCGATCAACTGCGCCGGCGTGGCGTTGGGGGAGCGGGTAGTGGGCAGAGAGGGTCCCCATTCCTTGGCCTCCTTCAGCCGTGTCGTCCAGATCAACCTGGTGGGCACCTTCAACGTGCTGCGGCTCGTCGCCGCTGCCATGAGCGCGCTCGAGCCGCTTCCAAGCGGCGAGCGGGGCGTTATCGTCAACACCGCCTCGGTGGCCGCCTTCGACGGCCAGATCGGCCAGGCCGCCTATGCGGCCTCCAAGGCCGGCGTCGTGGGCATGGCGCTGCCCGCCGCCCGGGAGCTCGCCCGCTTCGGCATCCGGGTCATGACCATTGCCCCGGGCATCTTCGATACGCCCATGGTGGCAGCCATGTCGGCCGAGCTGCGCGCATCCCTGGCGGCCCAGGTGCCGTTCCCGCCCCGGCTGGGTCGGCCGCAGGAGTACGCGGCCCTGGTGAAGCACGTCCTGGAAAACGAGATGCTCAACGGCGAGGTGATCCGCCTGGACGGGGCGGTGCGCCTGGCTGCCAAGTGAATTTCCCCTGTTCGATCTTCTCTCCCATGGCCTACGAAAACCTCATCCTGGAACCTATTGAACACGGCATCTACCGCCTGACGGTCAACCGCCCGAAAGCCCTGAACGCCCTGACCCCCGAGACCCTCGCCGAGCTGGAGGCCGCAGCTGCCCAGGTGGCGGCGGATCCAGCGGCGCGGGCTCTGCTCGTGACCGGCGCGGGCGACAAAGCCTTCGTGGCGGGGGCCGACATCTCCCGCATGGTGGACATGACTCCCGAAGACGGACAGCGCTTCTGCGAGGCGGCCCTCAAGGCCTTTCGCGCCATCGAGCTGCTGCCTGTTCCCGCCATCGCCCTGGTGAATGGCTACGCCCTGGGGGGAGGATGCGAGCTGGCCCTTGCCTGCGATTTCATCGTGGCTGCGGACAACGCCATCTTCGGCCAGCCCGAAGTGAACCTGGGGATCAATCCCGGCTTCGGCGGTACCCAGCGGTTACCCCGTCGGGTGGGTACCGGCATGGCCCTGGAGCTGCTGCTCACTGGCCGCCAGGTGAGGGCGGAGGAGGCCCAGCGCATCGGCCTGGTGAACCACGTGGTGCCCAGGGATCAGCTCATGGCCAAGGGCCTGGAGCTGGCGCGTCAGATCGCCGCCAAGGCACCCTTGGCGGTGCGCTACACCAAGCGCCTGGTGCACCGGGGACAGAACTTGGACCTGGACAGCGCCTGCGCCCTGGAAACCCAGGCCTTCGGGCTCCTGTGCGCCAGCGAGGACAAGCGGGAGGGCATGCGGGCGTTCCTGGAAAAACGGCCCGCCGTCTTCCACGGTCGCTAGAGGGGCCTCAGGCCCGCGCCTTCGCTGCCCGGTGCGCGGCACCCATGCCCCCGAACCGGGCCAGCCCCTCCGGATCCAGCACCGTCACCATCCCGTAGTTCGTGGCGATCAGGCCGGCCTTTTCCAGCACCTGTAGGGCCTGGTTGACCCGCTGGCGGGAAGCGCCCACCAGATAGCCCAGCTCTTCCTGGGAGAGTTGGATCTGAGGCTGGGCGGCCGGGTGCAGCAGGGGGTTGAACAGCAGCGCCAGGGACCTGGCCACCCGCGCGTCCAGATCCAGCAGTCGCTCGTGCTCCAGCATGCCGATGAAGTGGGCCAAGCGCTCGTTCAACTGGGTGAGCAGGAAACGGTTGAAGGCGAAGCTCGAGTCCAGTAGCCAGTGGAAGGTGGTCTCGGGCATAAAGGCCATGCGGGAGGCGCGCAGCGCCACCACGTCGTAGCGGCGCGGCTCTCCCTTGAGCACAGAGCCTTCTCCGAACCAGCTTCCTCCGGGAATGCCCGCCAGGGTGAACGACTTGCCGGAATCGGCGGTGCACTGCAGCTTGACCAGCCCGTCCACTACCCCCAGCCAAGCCCGGGAGGGCTCGCCCCGGGGGCAGATAAGAGCGCCCGGCCCGTAGTCCCGCACGACTACGGAAGCCTTGACCCGGGCGAGCTGCTCGGCCGTGAGCTCCCGGGTCCAGGGGCTCAGGGCCAACATCTCATCGAGGGAACGCATGGGTTCAATTGTCAATGAAATGACAGTGTGCGGGAAAGATCCCCCGTAAGCTTTGTGGTGAAGACACGATCACGGCGCAGGGAGCATGTTGCGGCGCAGTATGACTTTGGGATGGCGCTGCAGCAGAAGGCGGAGACGCCCGTTTCGGGCTGCGGAAGGAGGGTCCGCGAGTCGGGCATTCCGCTAGAATCGACCTTGTAAGGGAGCGCTGGCGGAGGCGGGGGAACGAGCCCATGAGGGGGCGGGAGCGTCCGTGGGCGATGGTGGGCAGGCGCCGGCCGGGCCCGCGCCAGGACGCACAGGAGGACGGGCGGGCCTTGGAAGTGCCGGATACCTTTCCTCGGCTGCTGCTGCACCATGCCGCTGTGCGGGGCGAGCGGGCTGCCATCCGGGAGAAGGACTACGGCATTTGGCAGACCTGGACCTGGCGCCAGGTGCTGGACGAAGTGCGGGCGATCGCCTGCGGGTTGGCGGCCGAAGGCTTCCAGCGGGGCGAGCGCTTGGCCATCATCGGGGAAAACCGTCCCCGCCTCTACTGGGCCATGGCGGCAGCCCAGGCCCTGGGCGGCATTCCGGTGCCCTTGTATCAGGACGCCGTGGCCCAGGAGATGGGCTATGTGTTTCGCGACGCCGAAATCGGCTTTGCCGTCGTCGAGGACCAGGAGCAGGTGGACAAGCTCCTGGAAATCCTGCCCGACTGTCCTTTCCTCAAGCGCATCTGCTACGACGACCCGCGGGGGCTGCGCCATTATGCCCAGCGCCAGCTCCAGAGCCTGGACGCCCTCCAGGCCCGGGGGCGCGCCTTCGACCAGGAGCACCCGGATTTCTTCTTGCGGGAGATCGCCCGGGGTCGCGCCAGCGACACCGCGGCCCTGTTCTACACCTCCGGCACTACCGGCAATCCCAAGGGGGTGGTGCTTACCCACGACAATCTGATCAGCGCCGCCCGCATCGGCGCCGAGATGGAGGCGCTTACCCCCGAGGAGGAGGTGCTCGCCTATCTGCCCATGGCCTGGATCGGGCAGAACATGTTCTCCTACGCCCAGGCATACGTGACGGGCTTCTGCGTAAGCTGCCCCGAGTCGGCGGGCACGGTGCTCAACGATATGCGGGAGATCGGGCCGACCTACTATTTCGCCCCGCCCCGGGTGCTGGAAGCGCTCCTCACCCAGGTGACGATCCGCATGGCGGACGCCGGCTGGCTCAAGCGCAGGATGTTCGACGTCTTCATGGAAATCGCCCGCCGGGTGGGAGGGAAGCTCCTCGGGCGCCGGGAGCGGGTCTCGCTCCTCGACCGTCTGTTGTACCTTGCGGGCGACCTCCTGGTCTACGGGCCCTTGCGCAACGTACTGGGCTTGAGCCGCATCAAGGTGGCCTACACCGCCGGCGAGGCGATCGGCGAGGACCTGTTCCAGTTCTACCGCGCCATCGGCATCAACCTGAAGCAGCTCTACGGCTCCACAGAGACCTCGGTCTTCGTGTGCGTGCAGCCGAATGGGCAGGTGAAGCCCGACACGGTGGGTCCGCCGGTGAAGGGAGTGGAAGTGCGGCTCGCTGACAACGGGGAGATCCTAGTGCGCTCTCCTGGGCTGTTCCAGGGCTATTACAACAACCCCGAAGCGACCGCCCAGGCCAAGGATCCGGAAGGATGGTTCCACACCGGGGACGCCGGCTACTTCGACGAGGACGGGCACCTCAAGATCATCGACCGTGCCAAGGACGTGGGGCGGCTCGCGGACGGCACCCTGTTCGCCCCCAAGTACCTCGAGAACAAGCTCAAGTTCTTTCCCTATATCAAGGAAGCGGTGGCTTTCGGCCACGGGCGCGAGCGGGTGTGCGCCTTCATCAACATCGACATGGAGGCGGTGGGCAACTGGGCGGAGCGCCGGGGGCTGCCCTATTCCGGCTACACCGATCTCGCCGCCCAGCCCCAGGTCTACGACCTGGTCCGGAAATGCGTGGAAAAGGTGAACCGGGACCTGTCCCTCGATCCCAAGTTGGCGGGCTCCCAGATCCACCGCTTCCTCATCCTGCACAAGGAGCTGGACCCGGACGATGGGGAAATTACCCGCACCCGCAAGGTGCGCCGGCGCTTCATCGCCGAGAAGTACGCTCCCTTGGTAGAGGCGCTCTACGCGGGCAGGCAAGCGTGCTACGTGGAGACCCAGGTGCGGTTCGAGGACGGGCGCACGGGTGTACTCAAGGCCACCGTGCGCATCGCCGACGCCCGCACCTATAGCGTGGACCTGGCAAGGGCGGCCTCCTGATGAACGGCGAGCGCCGGATCGGCCCTCCGATCCTCACCGTCGAAAACATCTCCCTCTCCTTCGGCGGTGTGAAAGCCCTGGACCGGGTGTCCTTCGAAGTGCGGGAGCGGGAAATCCTGGCCATCATCGGCCCCAACGGGGCGGGGAAGAGCTCCATGCTCAACGTCATCAACGGGGTCTACCATCCCGAAGAGGGGACCGTGACCTTCCTGGGCAAGAGACGTCACCGGATGCGCCCCCACGAGGCCGCCGCCCAGGGCATCGCCCGCACCTTCCAGAACATCGCCCTGTTCAAGGGGATGAGCGTGCTCGACAACATCATGACCGGACGCAATCTCAAGATGAGGACGGGCTTTCTCGCCCAGGCCCTCTACTGGGGTTGGGCGCGGGCAGAGGAGATCGAACACCGCAAAAAAGTGGAGGAGATCATCGATTTCCTGGAAATCGAGCACATCCGCAAGACGCCGGTGGGGAGGCTCCCCTACGGGCTGCAGAAGCGGGTGGAGCTCGCGCGGGCCCTCGCCGCGGAGCCTCGGCTGCTCCTGCTGGACGAGCCGATGGCGGGCATGAACCTGGAGGAGAAACAGGACATGTGCCGCTTCGTACTGGATGTGAACGACGAGTTCGGTACCACCATCGTATTGATCGAGCACGACATGGGGGTGGTCATGGACATCTCGGACCGGGTGGTGGTGCTCGATTACGGACGCAAGATCGCGGAGGGAACGCCCGATGAGGTGCGTAACAACCAGGCGGTGATCGACGCCTACCTGGGCGTGGCCCACTGACGAGGATGAATCCGCAGATGGGCTCGCATAGCATCCTCTAGGATGGAGAGCGTGAGATGGCATTTTTCCTCGAAGTGCTGATCGGGGGCTTGCTCGCCGGCATCATGTATTCCTTGGTGGCCCTCGGTTTTGTCTTGATCTACAAGGCTTCCGGGGTGTTCAACTTCGCGCAAGGAGCGATGGTATTCTTCGCCGCCCTCACTTGCGTGAGCCTGATCGAGCACGGCTGGAACTTCTGGCTGGCGGTGGGAGCGACCCTGGGGGCGATGGTGTTGCTGGGGGTGCTCACGGAACGGGTCGTGCTAAGGCCCCTGGTGAACCAGCCGCCCATTTCCCTCTTCATGGCCACCATCGGCCTCACCTTCCTGCTGGAAGGGGTGGCCCAGCTCCTCTGGGGGGCGCAGCCCCATGGTCTCGATATCGGTATTCGGGACGTGCCTCTGGAAGTGCAGGGGGTGCTGGTGAGCCAATTGGATCTTTTCGCCGCCGGCACGGCCGCGGTGCTGGTGGCGGTCCTGGGCGTCTTCTTCAGCCGCACCAAGCTCGGGCGGGCGCTGCGGGCGGTGGCCGATGACCATCAGGCCGCCCTCTCGGTGGGCATCCCGCTGCAGCGCATCTGGGCCATCGTGTGGGCGGTGGCCGGGGTGGTGGCCCTGGTGGCGGGGCTGCTGTGGGG
>NZ_DAIRTR010000120.1:0-8733 GCF_036803785.1 Pelomicrobium sp.
GGGTGGTGGCCAACCGAGTGGGAGGCCCGCGCCATGTCGAGCTCCTGAAGGCGGGCCTGCCGCCCGAGCTCAGGTTTTTCGGCGCGGTGACGGACCGCGCGGATGTGGCGCTTCCCGACAGGCACCTCGGGCTGCTCCAAGCCCAGGAAATCGGCGACCTGGACGGCCGGCTCGATGGGGCGGCGCAAGCCCTGGCAGCCACCGGGGCGGCGCCGCTGCCATCGCCGGTAACTTTTGCCGCGCCGGCGACTGCGGAAGGGGAACGCCTGCTGCAAGGCGTGCGCGTCGGGGTTGCCCGGGACGCCGCGTTTTCGTTTCTTTATCCGGCCAACCTGGAGCTGCTGCGCCAGCTGGGTGCCGAGCTCATTTTTTTCTCTCCCTTGAAGGATGACGCTTTGCCGCCCGTGGATAGCCTCTGGCTGCCGGGAGGTTACCCGGAGCTGCACCTGGAGCGGCTCGCGGGAAACGAAGGCATGAAGCGGGCGCTGCGGGCCCATCATGAGCGCGGCAGCCCCATCCTCGCCGAGTGCGGGGGCATGCTCTACTTGCTGGAAGCGCTCACCTATGCCGGGCGGCGCGCCCCCATGGCGGGCCTGGTGCCGGGCGAAGCGGTGATGCAGGAGCGGCTCGCCGCCATTGGGCTGCAACAGGTCCAAACGCCCGACGGGGTCCTGCGGGGGCATACCTTTCACCATTCCCGGCTTACTACCCCGCTCGGGCCCTGGGCCCAGGCCACCACGCCCCGGGGCGATCCCGGGGAGGGGGTCTACCGGATCGGACGGCTCACCGCCTCCTACGTGCACTTCTACTTCCCGTCCAACCCGCGCGCCGTGGCGGCCTTTCTCAAGCCGTGAACGAAGATGGCCCAGAGCGAACCGCTCCCCGGCTCCCGCAATCTCGCTCACGGCGCGCCGATCGGGGCGCGCCTGCCGAGCCGTATCGTGTGTCTGACCGAGGAGACGACCGAGACCCTCTACCTCCTGGGGGAAGAGCAGCGCATCGTAGGTATTTCCGGCTTCACCGTGCGCCCGGCCCGCGCCCGCAAGGAAAAGCCCAAGGTATCGGCCTTCACCCGCGCCAAGATCGACAGGATCCTGGATTTGGCTCCCGACTTAGTCTTCGGTTTCTCCGACCTTCAGGCCGAGATTGCCGCCGAGCTCATCCGCCGGGGCGTCAGCGTGTGCATCTTCAACCAGCGTTCGGTTGAGCAGATCCTGTCCATGATCGCCACGGTGGGTGCGATGGTGGGTGCCCGAGAAAAGACCGAGGCGCTGATCGCACGGCTGGAGGCGGGCATGGAGGCGGTCCGGCGGCAAGCCGACGCGCTCCCCCGTCGCCCGCGGGTTTACTTCGAAGAATGGGATAGCCCCCAGATCTCGGGTATCTGCTGGGTGTCAGAGCTGATCGAGATGGCCGGCGGCATCGACTGCTTTGCGGAGCTCGCCCGGCAGCCCCTGGCCCGCCATCGGGTGATCGCCGATCCCCTGGAGGTGCCGCGGCGGGCACCTGACATCATCATCGGCTCCTGGTGTGGTAAGAAATTCCGTCCCGAGCAGGTGGCGGCGCGCCCCGGATGGCAGGACGTGCCAGCCGTGCGGCATGGCCACCTCTACGAGATCAAATCGGCCGACATCCTGCAGCCGGGGCCGGCGTGTCTCACGGACGGTCTGCGCCAGCTGCACCAGATCATCCGGCGTTGGTCGGAGGGGTGAGGTGGGCGAGCGACACCGCTACAGCGATGGGGAGATCGAAACGGTATATCGCGTGCTCGCCGAGCGGCGGGACGTGCGCCACTTTCTCCCCGATCCCGTGGACCCAAGGCTTCTGGCACGGCTGCTGACGGCTGCTCACCTTGCCCCCAGCGTAGGGTACATGCAGCCGTGGCGCTTCGTGCGGGTGACCGACCCGACCCTGCGAGCCGACATCCACCGGCTGGTGGAAGAAGAGCGTAGCCGCACTGCCCAAGCCTTGGGGGAGCGCGGTGACGAATTCCTGCGGCTCAAAGTGGAAGGGGTGCGCGAATGCGGCGAGCTGCTGGTGGTGGCTTTGATGGCGGGGCGGGAGCGGCATGTATTCGGGCGGCGCAGCCTGCCGGAGATGGATCTGTGTTCGGTTGCCTGCGCGATCCAGAATTTCTGGCTTGCGGCCCGGGCCGAGGGTCTGGGCGTGGGGTGGGTGTCCCTGTTCGATCCGCAGGCGCTTGCCCGGCTGCTTGCCATGCCCGAATGAAGCAAGCCGGTGGCAATCCTGTGCGTAGGCCACGTGGAGGCCTTTGACGATCGGCCTATGCTGGAAAAGGCGGGCTGGGCCCAGCGCGTGGCGCTGTCAGCGCTGGTGTACGAGAACGCCTGGGGACGATTGCCGGGAAAAGGCAGCGACGAGGGACGCAGGTGAACGAAGGCGCCGAGAAGCCGGATTTCGCTGAGCGCCACCGCCGGCGCATGGCGCGTAAGAAAGCGCTGATGGAAGCGAGAATCGCGCGGGCAAGCGAGGACCGGGGCGTCGTGGTGGTCCTCACCGGCAACGGTAAGGGCAAGTCCAGTTCGGGCTTCGGCATGGTGGCTCGTGCCCTGGGCCATGGCATGCGAGTGGGCGTCGTGCAGTTCATGAAGGGCCGCTTTGTCACCGGAGAGGCGGCTTTCTTTCGCCGCTTCCCGGAAGTGGATTTCCACGTGATGGGCGAGGGCTACACCTGGGAGACTCAGGATCGAGAGAGGGACAGGCGCGCCGCCCGGGCCGCGTGGGAGAAAGCCCGAACCATGCTCGAGGACTCCTCGTGCGGGCTCGTGCTGCTCGACGAGCTCGCCCTCGTGCTCAAGTACGGCCATCTGCCGGTGGGGGAGGTCATCGCAGCGCTTAGGGCGCGGCCGCCCGGGCAGCACGTGATCATCACCGGCCGTGGGGCGGGGCCCGAGCTCGTCGCCGTGGCCGACACCGTGACCGAGATGCGTGCGGTCAAGCACGCGTTTGAGGCCGGCGTCAGGGCGCAAAAAGGCATCGAGCTGTGATGCAGACGGCCTGGGTGGCCCTCGCCGCGGTGGTGCTGGATCGGCTGCTCGGGGAGCCTCGGCGCTTCCATCCGCTGGTGGGGTTCGGGCGGCTCGCGAGCGGCATCGAGCGTGCCCTCTACGGCGGCCCGGACGCTGGCGCTGCGGCGCGGCGCGGGCGGGGAGGCGCGGCGCTCGCGCTCGCGGTCCTACCTTTTCTCGCCGCGGCGTGGTGGGCGACAGTCCAGGAGCCTTGGATCGGAGTCACCGCAGAGACCGTGCTGCTCTATCTCGCTCTCGGCGGCAGAAGCCTGGAGGAGCATGCCCGGCGCGTGGCGAACGCCTTGGAGGCGGGCGCGCTGGAGGAAGCACGCCGGCGCGTCGGGGACATGGTGAGCCGAGACACGGGAGCGATGCAGCCCGAAGACGTGGCGCGTGCGGCGGTGGAGTCGGTGCTGGAGAACGGCAACGATGCCGTTTTCGGGGCCCTGTTCTGGTACGCCCTGGCCGGGGCGCCGGGCGTGGTCCTGTATCGCCTGGTGAACACCCTGGATGCCTTGTGGGGCTATCGCACGCCGCGGTATGTTCACTTCGGCTGGGCGGCGGCGCGGCTCGACGACGGGCTCAATTACCTGCCGGCGCGCCTGACGGCGCTCACCTACGCCGCCCTCGGCCGCTTCGCGTGTGCGCTGCGCTGCTGGCGGACCCAGGGGGGCGCGTGGGAGAGCGTCAATGCGGGCCCGGTCATGGCCGCCGGCGCGGGGGCTTTGGGGCTCAAGCTGGGTGGGCCGGCCCGCTACCACGGGGCGCTGAAGAAGCGCCCGACTTTGGGGGAGGGAGTCGCTCCCGGTGTTGCCGACATTGAGCGAGCGACGGCGCTGGTCAAGCGCGGCACCGGGCTGTGGCTGGTCATGTTAATGACAGGTGCATCGATCAGTGCTTGAGCACGGTGGCCAACTGCGCCGGGCGGCGCAACGCTACGGCATCCCGCTCTCGCAGTGGGTCGACCTTTCCACCGGCCTCAACCCCTACGGCTGGCCCGTGCCTCCGGTGCCGGCGGAGCGCTGGCGGCGATTGCCGGAAGGGGGGGACGGGCTGGAAGAGGCGGCCCGGGCCTATTACGGCGCCCCTTGCCTGCTGCCTGTTCCTGGAACCCAGGCGGCGATCCAGGCGCTGCCCCGGCTGCGGCCCCGAGGGCGCGTCGCGGTGTTGGTGCCGGGCTATGGGGAGCATCGCCGAGTCTGGGTCGAGGCGGGGCATGAGGTGGTGGGTGTCCCGGCGGCCGACGTGCACGCCGCAGTTGCCGCAGCGGACGTGTTGGTGCTCATCCATCCCAACAATCCCACCGGCGAGCGTTTCGGCCGCGAGGCCTTGCTTACGTGGTGCAAGACGCTGGCGGCCCGGGATGGCTGGCTCGTGGTGGACGAGGCCTTCATGGACGCGACGCCCGGGGAGAGCCTGGCGCCGCTGGCCGGTACGCCGGGGCTCATCGTGTTGCGCTCCCTGGGAAAGTTCTTCGGCCTCGGGGGCGTTCGCGTGGGTTTCGTGCTGGGCGAACCGAGGCTTCTCGCCAGGCTGGAGGAAGCGTTGGGCCCGTGGGCGGTGGCTAACCCGTCGCGCTGGGTGGCTGCCGCGGCTCTCGCCGACACCGGCTGGCAGCAGAAGATGCGGCGCACGCTCCCCGCTGCGAGCGGGCGGCTCGCCCGACAGCTCGCAGCGGCGGGCCTTACCCCGAGCGGGGGCACGGCCTTGTTCCAGTGGGTGCAGACTCCCATCGCTGCGGAAGCTGAGGAATTCTTCGCCCAGCGAGGCATCCTTGTGCGCGCTTTTGCCACTCCTCCAGGGCTGCGCTTTGGTCTTCCGGGCGACGCTGAGCAGTGGAAGCGCCTGGCGCTTGCCCTGGAAGAATGGGCGCGCTGCGCCGCGCCCCGGCTTGCGGGGCTGAGGGGATGATGGGTACCGCCAGGCTGATGAGGGCGCAGCGCTGGGCGGGCGCGCTGTTCGTCTGGCTGCTCGCGGCGGCGGCCCAGGCCGACATCGTGGTGCGCGACGATGGGGGCAACGAAGTGCGGCTCGCCCAGCCCGCACGGCGCATCGTGAGCCTCGCCCCCCACGCGACGGAGCTGCTGTTTGCCTCCGGCGCCGGAGGGGCCGTGGTGGGCGCCGTGCAGTGGAGCGATTACCCGCCCGAGGCGAAGGCCATCCCCCGGGTGGGCAGCTACGTCTCTCCGGACCCAGAGCGCATCCTGGCCCTCGCGCCGGACCTGGTGGTGGGCTGGGCGAGCGGCAACGATCCGCGCGTGCTCGCGCAGCTGCGCGAGCTCAAGCTCGTCCTTTACGTGACCGAGATCCGCACCTTCGAGCAGGTGGCGACCAATCTCGAGCGCCTGGGCGCCTTGGCGGGGACCGCGGCGCAGGCGCAGCGGGCGGCTGCCGCTTTCCGCGACCGCTGGCGCCGGCTTGAATCCCGCTACGGAGGCGCGCCGCGGGTGTCGGTCTTCTACCAGATCTGGGACCGACCCCTCATGAGCGTGAACGGAGAGCATCTCATCAGCCGCGTGATCGAGCTGTGCGGCGGCAGCAACGTGGTCGCCTCGGTCCCCACCCTCACGCCCATCCTCAACGTGGAATCGGTGCTGCTCGCCAACCCCCAGGTGATCGTGGCCGGAGGCATGGGGGAAGCTTACCCGCAGTGGCTCGAGGGCTGGCGGCGCTGGCCCCAGATCGAGGCGGTCAAGCAAGGAAATTTGGTGTTCGTGCCTTCCGATTTGCTGCAGCGGGCGACGCCTCGCATCCTGGAGGGTGCCGAGCGGCTGTGCCAGGCGCTGGAGGCGGTGCGCGCCCGCCGCCCCCAGGCGCGACGCTGAAAGGCGGGAGCCGGGATGGCTCAACACTGAGGCCCGAAGATGCAGAAAAAGCTTGTAACGCAACGCCGCAAAGGTGCGCTGAGCCCCGCCAAAGCGCACCGACAGGGGAGAGCGGATCTGCGCGAGCGGTGTGTCCAGGCGCACCCTGCCCAAACGACGCAATGGAAACGATGCGAAATGAGATCATGGCGCGCACGCTGATGATCCAGGGCACGACCTCGGATGCCGGCAAGAGCACGCTAGTGGCGGGCTTGTGCCGGGCGCTTGCCCGGCGCGGGCTGCGGGTGGCACCCTTCAAGCCCCAGAACATGGCCCTCAACAGCGCGGTGGCCGCAGACGGGGGCGAGATCGGCCGCGCCCAGGCGCTGCAGGCCCAGGCCGCGGGCGTTGCCGCCACCTCCGACATGAACCCTGTGCTGCTCAAGCCCAACACGGACGTGGGCGCCCAGGTGATCATCCAGGGGCGCGCCATCGGCACCATGGACGCCCTGGACTACCACGCCTACAAGGCCCGGGCCCGGGCGGCGGTGCTGGAATCGTTCCGCCGTCTGGCCGCGCGCTACCAGGTGGTGCTGGTAGAGGGGGCGGGCAGTCCTGCCGAGATCAACCTGCGGGAGAACGACATTGCCAACATGGGCTTCGCGGAAAGCGTCGACTGCCCGGTGCTTCTCGTCGCCGACATCGACCGGGGCGGCGTGTTCGCCCACCTGGTGGGCACGCTTGAGCTGCTCTCTCCTTCCGAGCAGGATCGGGTGCAGGGCTTTGTAATCAACCGCTTCCGCGGCGATCGCAGGCTCCTCGAGCCGGGCCTGCGATGGCTGGAGGACCGTACCGCTCGCCCGGTGCTGGGGGTGCTCCCGTATCTGCACGGGCTGCATCTGGACGCCGAGGACGCGATCGATGCCTCCCAGGCTGCCAAGGACCCCGATGCGCTCAGAGTCGTGGTGCCGGTCTTTCCCCGCATCAGCAACCACACGGATTTCGATCCCCTGCGGCTGCATCCGCGGGTGGAGGTTCGCTTCGTGGGCCCGGGCGAGGCGGTGCCACCCGCGGATCTCTTCATCCTGCCCGGCAGCAAGAGCGTGCGCTCGGACCTCCAGTGGCTGCGGGCGAACGGCTGGGAGCAGGCAATTCGGCGCCACCTGCGTTACGGCGGCAAACTCATCGGCCTGTGCGGCGGCTTCCAGATGCTGGGCCGCACGCTCTCCGATCCCTTGGGCCTGGAGGGCCCGCCCGGCACGAGCCCCGGACTCGGGCTCCTGGACATGGACACGGTGCTGGAAGCGGAAAAGCGCCTCGCCAACGTACACGGCACGCTGGTCCTCGGCGGCGTTCCCGTGACCGGCTACGAGATCCACTGCGGCGTAAGCCGCGGCCCCGCCCTCGCCCGGCCGCTGGTAGCGTTGCAGGGCCGCTCCGATGGGGCCGTTTCCGAGGATGGCCAGATCCTCGGCACCTATCTCCATGGCCTGTTCGAGTCGCCTCCCGCCTGCAAGGCCCTGCTTGCCTGGGCGGGTCTCGCGGCGCCCCAGGCGTTCGACTACGCCGCGCTGCGGGAGGCGGCCCTCGAGCGATTGGCCGATGCGTGCGAAGCACATCTCGACATGGCCCGCATCCTGGCACTCCTCGGCGGGGACGCGCAGGCGAGCCGGCCGACGGGGAGCGAGGTGGTCCCATGAAAACCCTCATCCTGGGCGGTGTGCGCTCGGGCAAGAGCCGGTTGGCGGAACGGCTGGCGCAGCAGAGCGGGCTTCAAGTGGTGTACCTCGCCACCGCCACGGCCGGCGACGAGGAGATGGCCCGGCGCATCGAGGCCCATCGCCGGAGGCGGCCAGCGCAGTGGATCACGGTGGAGGAGCCGCTACGCTTGGCCGATGCCCTACTCGCCCATGGTCGCGAAGACCGTTGCCTGCTGGTGGAGTGCCTCACCCTCTGGCTCGCCAATCTGCTGCTCGGCAGCGAGATGGAGGCGCTTGTGCGGGAGCGCGAGGCGCTTCTCGCCGCGCTGCCCGGGCTTGCGGGCCAGCTGATCTTGGTGAGCAACGAAACCGGCTTCGGGGTGATCCCCGCGGGAGCCCTGTCCCGTCGCTTTTGCGACGAAGCGGGAGCGCTGCACCAGCGCCTGGCTGTCCTCTGCGACCGGGTGATCCTCACCGTGGCAGGGCTTCCCCTTGTGCTGAAAGGGGCCGTGCCGTGAGGCGTAGCATGCCCGAGCCCAGCGATGGGATTGCCGGGTGCGTCACCGCAGTCGCCCTCGACAAGGAGTAGATACATGTCTTCGTCATGGATCATGGCGCCGGCCGCGCCGGTGGATCGCAGCGCTCGAGAAGCGGCGCGGGCGCGCCAGTCGCATCTGACCAAGCCCCCCGGGTCTCTGGGCCGGCTGGAGGACTTGGCCGTATGTCTGGCGGGTCTGCAGGGGCGGGAGCGGCCTTGCCTCGAGCGGGTGCGTATCGCGCTCTTCGCCGCCGATCACGGCGTCGCCGAGGAGGGCGTGTCCGCCTTTCCCCAGACGGTGACGGTGGAGATGGTGCGCAACTTCGCCCGGGGCGGGGCCGCCATCGCGGTGCTGGCACGGCACTTGGACGCCGAGCTGGAAGTGGTGGACGTGGGCACGGTGCGCGATCCCGGGCCGCTGCCCGGTGTCATCTCCTGCCGCGCCGGTGCGGGAACCGCCAACTTCTGCCGGCAACCGGCCATGTCCGCAGCCCAGCGCGAAATCGCTCTGGAAGCGGGCCGCGCTGCGGTCCTGCGGGCCCGGGAAGCGGGCGCGGCGCTCTTCATCGGCGGCGAGATGGGCATCGCCAACACCACCGCCGCCACGGCCCTCGCCTGCGCGCTGCTCGACGAGGCACCGGAGCGCCTGGTCGGTCCGGGCA
>NZ_DAIRTR010000121.1:0-8677 GCF_036803785.1 Pelomicrobium sp.
TTTCCCCAGCCTGCTGCCGCCTTTGCCGAGGCTTCGGCCCGAGCGGGGGAGGGTGATAGAATTGTGGTGTTCGGCTCTTTTCTCACCGTTGCCGAGATCATGCAGGTTCACGCCCGAGCGGGTGAGTCCAGGCCTTCTGTTCCGGCCTCCTAGATGGCGAAAGCGCTCAGCAGCGAAGAGATCCAGTTCAGAAAGCGCGCGCGCAGAAGGCTGATCGGCGCCATCGCTCTGGTCTTGATCGCCGTGGTGGTGCTGCCCATGGTACTTGAGCAGGAGCCCCGT
Source organism: Pelomicrobium sp. (assembly GCF_036803785.1). Taxonomy (NCBI): domain Bacteria; kingdom Pseudomonadati; phylum Pseudomonadota; class Hydrogenophilia; genus Pelomicrobium; species Pelomicrobium sp. The sequence continues at coordinate 283 of NZ_DAIRTR010000121.1, forward strand.
CCCGTTTCCCACCCTATCGAGATCCGCATTCCCTCTCAGGAGACGGCACCGCCCCTGGAAGTGCCCACGCCGCTCAAAGAGACGGCACCGGTCGATCGCCCGCAGGCGCTTTCGCCCTCCCCCGCCACGTCCCACGAGGCTGCCGGGCCGGCAGCCCAGAAGGAGAGGCAAGACGCACTGCAGGCCGGTGCCGCCCCGGTGCCACCGGAGCCGGCGCCAGCGTCGCGATCTGCCGCGCCACCTCCCAAGGGCGAGATGAAAGCGGCCGCCGACAGCCGGGTCGGGGAGGCTACTGGCGGCTATGTGGTCCAAGTGGGGGCCTTCTCCAGCGCGGAAAATGCCAAGCAGCTGAAAGACAGGCTTTCTGCCAACGGCATCCAGGCCTATACTGAGACCGTTGCCACGACCAAGGGCAGGCAGGTGCGGGTCCGGGCGGGTCCCTTCCCGACTCGGGAGGCGGCGGAGCAGACCCTCGCCAAGCTGGAGCGGCTGGGCTTAAACGGCATCATCGCTTCCCCGTGAAGGTGGTGCAAGGGCCATGAGCGCGGATTTCCGCAACGGGTCGCCCCGGTGCGAATGACCGCATTCGATTACCTGGTGCTGGGAATCGTCGGGCTGTCGGTACTGGTGAGCGTCCTACGGGGCGCGGTCAGGGAAGTGATGGCCCTGGGGGGGTGGGTAGCTGCCTTCCTGGTGGCAAACACCTTTGCCACCGCCCTGGCGGAGGCGCTGCCGGTCGCGCTGCCAGGAACTTCCCTACGTCTGCTCGTGGCGTTTCTGCTGCTTTTCATCGCCACCCTGGTGTTCTCGGCGCTCATTACCCTGGCGATGGCAGAGCTCATCAAGGTGGCGGGATTGTCCCTCCTTGATCGGGGCGTGGGCGCTCTGTTCGGCTTGCTCCGCGGCGTGCTGATCGTGCTGGCAGGCGTGTTGTTGGCAGGCCTCACCTCGATGCCACGGGAGCCGTTCTGGCGGGAGGCGGCCTTGAGCGCCCCGCTGGAGGATCTGGCGAGCAGCGTCAAGAACTGGCTGCCGCGAAAGCTGTCTCAGCAAATCCGTTTCCGGGACGGGGAGCCCGTGGGCGGCGGCTGAATGGGGGTGACGGAAGCATGTGCGGCATCATCGGCGTAGTGGCCCGCGGGCCGGTCAACCAGTTGTTGTACGACGGGCTGCTGGTGCTGCAACACCGTGGTCAGGATGCGGCCGGCATTGTCACGGCTGAGGGCAGCACTTTCCACATGCACAAAGGCTCGGGGCTGGTGCGGGACGTGTTCCGCACGCGCAACATGCGGGCCCTGACCGGGAACATGGGCATCGCTCATTGCCGCTATCCCACTGCAGGCTCGGCCGAGTCTGCAGCAGAGGCCCAACCCCTGTACGTGAACTCACCCTTCGGCATCGTGCTCGGCCACAACGGCAACCTCACCAATTCAGAGCAGCTCAAGCAGGAGATGTTCCGCCAGGACCTGCGCCACATCAACACCAACTCCGATTCGGAGGTGTTGCTCAATGTGCTCGCCCATGAGCTGCAGGAGTGCACCGTCAATCACCGTTTGGATCTGCCCACCATTTTCCGCGCGGTGGAAGGGGTGCACCGCCGCTGCCGCGGCGCTTATGCCTGCGTGGCGATGATCGCCGGCTACGGTCTGCTCGCCTTCCGCGACCCCTTGGGCATTCGCCCCCTGGTGGTGGGCCAGGCCCACACGCCCCAGGGCACTGAATATCTGGTGGCCTCGGAGAGCGTGGCCTTGGACACCCTGGGCTTCAAGCTCACCCGGGACGTGGACCCGGGCGAAGCGATCTTCATCGACGTGGACGGCAATTTCTACAGCAAACAGTGCGCCAAACACTGGTCGCGCAACCCGTGCATCTTCGAGTACGTCTATCTGGCGCGCCCGGACTCAGTCATGGACGGCGTATCGGTGTACGAGGCGCGGCTCAACATGGGGGTGGCGCTTGCCGAGAAGATCAAGCGGGAGATGCGCCATCTGGATATCGATGTGGTAATTCCAATTCCCGATTCCAGCCGCCCGGCGGCGCTGCAACTGGCGAACCGCCTAGGCATCGATTTCCGCGAGGGTTTCGTCAAGAATCGCTACATCGGCCGCACCTTCATCATGCCGGGGCAATCGATCCGCAAGAAGTCGGTCCGGCACAAGCTGAACGCCATCAACATGGAATTCCGGGACAAAAACGTGTTGTTGGTGGATGACTCCATCGTGCGCGGCACCACCAGTCGGGAAATCGTGCAGATGGCCCGGGAAGCGGGAGCGCACAAGGTGTATTTCGCCTCGGCCGCGCCGCCGGTGCGCTACCCCAACGTCTACGGCATCGACATGCCCACTCGGGAGGAGCTGATTGCCAACGGGCGCGAGCCGGAGGAGATCGCCCGGGAGATCGGTGCCGACCATCTCATCTATCAGGACCTGGAGGCATTGAAGGAAGCGGTGCGCAAGGTCAATCCCAAGCTCACTTCCTTCGAAACGTCCTGTTTCGACGGCTGTTACATCACCGGGGACGTGACCCCCGAGTACCTGGGCTTTCTCGAGGCCCGGCGCGGACGCCGTGCCCAAGCAGCCCAGGAAGCGGCCCAGCTCGACTTGAACCTCATCACCGTCGATTAAGGGTCCATCCCGATTGACAAGCAGGGCTTATCCGGCGTACCTTGCCCAGAAGCGCCGATTTGACCGTCAGCTTGCGGGCGCTCAACAAATGCCGCTAAAGCGAGGGAAACCCGTCTCCGTCGCTGGCTGAGCGGGTTTTTTTATTGCCTTGCGGGCAGGTGCCAAGATGGCAGAGGAATTCGATTTCGAAACCCGGGCGCTGCGTACCGGAATCCACCGCAGCCAGTTTAACGAGCATTCCGAGGCCCTGTATCTCACCTCCAGCTTCGTCTTCGACAGCGCCGCCCAGGCGGCGGCACGCTTCGCCCAGCAGGAGGCAGGCTATATCTACTCCCGCTTCACCAACCCTACGGTCAGCGCCTTCGAGGAACGGCTGGCGGCCCTCGAGGGAGCACCCTGCTGCCTCGCCACCGCCTCCGGCATGGCAGCCATCCTGGCCACGGTCATGGGGTTGCTGCGCTCGGGCGAGCACATCGTTGCTTCCCGAAGCATCTTCGGTGCCACGGTGCAGCTCTTCACCCAGGTGCTGCCCAAGTTCGGGGTGGAGACCACTTTTGTTTCGGCCACCGAGCCGGCCGAATGGGCTCGGGCGGTGCGGCCCAACACCCGGCTGCTCTTCGTGGAAACACCGTCCAATCCCCTCACCGAGATCTCTGACCTGCGAGCCCTGGCGGAGGTGGCGCGTTCGGCCGGGGCCTGGCTCGCGGTGGACAACTGCTTTTGCACTCCCGCGCTGCAGCGGCCTTTCGAGTTGGGCGCGGACCTCGTCATCCACTCGGCCACCAAGTATCTGGACGGTCAGGGCAGGGTGCTGGGCGGCGCGGTGCTGGGTCCGCGGGAGCTGGTGATGGACGGCATCTACCCGTTCTTGAGGACCGCGGGCCCCAGCATGAGCCCGTTCAATGCCTGGGTGATCCTCAAGGGACTGGAGACCCTGAAGCTGCGCATGCAGGCCCATTCCGACAATGCCTTGCGCCTGGCTCGATGGCTGGAAGCCCAGCCGGCCGTGGAACGAGTCTACTACCCGGGGCTGCCTAGTCATCCCCAGCATGCCTTGGCGATGCGCCAGCAGGCCACCGGGGGGGGCATCGTGTCCTTTGTGGTCAAAGGCGGCCGCGAGGCGGCATGGCGGGTGATCGATTCCACTCGCATGATTTCCATCACCGCCAACCTGGGCGACGTCAAGACCACCATCACCCACCCCGCCACCACGACCCACGGGCGCATCAGCCCGGAGGCGCGGGCGGCAGCGGGCATCGGCGAGGGGCTGCTGCGGCTCGCGGTGGGACTGGAATCGGTGGCGGACCTCCAAACGGATCTGGCCCGGGGCCTGGCCCAGATCGCCTGAGCCGTGGCCGCCGCGCGAGATGTCCTCCGTCGTCAGCGGCTGCTGGTCCAGGCGCTGTTGCGACCCGCTGCCTTTCCCCATCCGGCCTCGGACCTGCAGCTTCTTGAGACCCATATCTCCTTTGTCATTCTCTCCGGGCCCTATGCCTACAAGATCAAAAAGCCCCTCAATCTGGGATTTCTCGATTTCAGCACCCTGGCCCGGCGCCGCCACTACTGCGAGGAGGAGCTGCGGCTCAACCGCCGCCTCGCGCCCGAGCTCTACCTGGAAGTGGTGGCGGTGCGGGGAGACGCGCGGGCCCCGGCTTTTTTCGGCGAGGGACCCGTCCTTGAGTATGCGGTTAAAATGCGCCGCTTCGATCAGCAGACCTTGCTCGACCGGGTCGCGTCCCGAGAGGGCTTGGCCGACGAGTGGGGGGAACGGCTAGCGGTGCAGGTGGCTGCATTCCACCGGGAAGTGGCGGTGGCAGCGGAAGGCGGACCGCACGGAACACCCGCTGCAGTGATGGCGCCGGCCGCGGAGAACTTCGCCCAGCTTCTGGTGCTGTGCCCGGAGCCCGCCCTCAAAGCGCGGCTCGAGGCCTTAAGGGCCTGGACCGAAGCCGAGGCAGCGCGCCTGCTTCCGGCGTTCCGGCAGCGCCTTGCGGCCGGGGCGGTGCGCGAATGCCACGGGGACCTGCACCTGGGCAATATGGCCTTGGTGGAAGGCAACATCGTCATATTCGACTGTATCGAATTCGATCCAGGCCTGCGCTGGATCGATGTCGTGAACGAAGCGGCTTTCCTGGTCATGGACCTCCACCATCGGGGCCAGGCCCGCGTTGCGCGGTACTTCCTCAACCGCTACCTGGAAGAGACGGGGGACTACGGGGGTGTGTCGCTGCTGCGCTTCTATCTTGTCTACCGGGCCTTGGTGCGGGCCAAGATCGCCGCAATCCGGGCCCGCCAGCCGGGGCTCGGGGACGAAGGGCGTGCCGCCCAGCGGGAGGAGTGCGCCGCGTACGTGGCGCTGGCCGAGCGCTTCTGCCGGCAGGAGGAAAGGCTGCTGATTCTCACCTGCGGCGTGTCGGCCTCGGGCAAGAGCCGCTTCACCCGAAGGCTACTGCCGTTGATCGACGCCATTCGTGTGCGTACCGACGTGGAACGCAAGCGTCTGGCGGGACTCGAGCCCACAAGCCGAAGCGGCTCCGGCTTGGAGACGGACCTGTATACGCCGCAGATCACCCGGCACGTTTACGAACACGTGGCGCAACTTTGCCTTGCCATCGCACAAGCGGGATGGATCGCGATTGCCGACGGCACTTTCCTCAAGCGCTGGCAGCGCTCCCTCGTCACCGACGCCGCCCGGACTGCGGGGCTGCGCTGTGTGGTGCTGGAATTCAACGCGGCCGAGGAGCTCTTGCGGGAGCGGGTGCGCCGGCGGCTGGCAAGAGGCATCGACGTTTCAGAGGCCGACGAGCGGGTGCTCGAACGGCAATTGGCCCAGCGCGAAGCGCTGCACGACAAGGAGGCGGACCAGGTGCTACGCTTCGACACAGGCAAGCAGCCTGATCCCGATCCGCAAGAAGTATTGGCGCGCATTCGCGCCTGATATGGGCCTTTCGGAACTCCCTGAAACCTTGCGCGGACGCTAATGGAGGGCCACCGCCCGGCAGCCCGAGGCATCCACCCGCAGGAAGCCGCCCCGCCCCTCGTCCCAATCGGTGAGCACCCAGCGCTCGCAGAAGCGTCCGTCCACCCGATGCAAGTGTCGCGCCGGCCGGTGGGTGTGGCCGTGAATCAGGCGCGGGTAACCGTGGCGCCTCAGGACTTCCTCCACCGCCGCCGGCGTGACGTCCATGATGGCTTCACTTTTTTGCTCTTTCGCCCGCATGCTCTGCTCTCGGAGGCTCAACACCAGCGCCCGCCGCTCGGGCAGAGGCTTGGAGAGAAACTGTTGCTGATAAGCGGGATCGTGCACCTGGGCGCGGAAGGCCTGGTAAGGCTTGTCGTCCAAGCACAGGGTGTCGCCGTGCATGAGGAGGGTGGGGGCACCATAGAGCTCCACCTGCGTAGGGTCGGGGATGAGCCGTGCTCCCGCCGCTGCGGCCCAGCGGTCACCCACTAGGAAATCCCGGTTGCCATGGAGGAAGACAATCTCGACGCCCGCCCGGGAGGTTTCGGCCAGTGCCCGAGTGATCCGGGCGTTGAATGGATCCTCCAGGTCGTCGTCTCCGATCCAGTACTCAAAGAGATCACCCAGGATGTAGAGCGAACGGGCCCCGCGGGCGTCCTCTTCCAGGAAGCGGAAAAAGCGCTCCACGGTGCGGGGCCGTTCCTCGGACAGGTGCAGGTCGGAGATGAAGAGGGTGGCGTCCATGGCAAGGGGCTGCAGGCTCATTCCTCCCACGCTTTTTCGATTACCACCTCTTGCACCGGCACGTCCCGGTGGAAGCCGTGGGATCCTGTTTTCACTTCCTTGATTTTGTCCACCACCTCGTGGCCGGCCACGACCCGCCCGAACACGCAATAGCCCCAACCTTGGGGGGTGGGAGAGGTGAAGTCGAGGAAGGCGTTATCGGCCACGTTGATGAAGAACTGGGAGGTGGCCGAGTGGGGATCGGAAGTGCGGGCCATGGCGATGGTATAAGCTTGGTTCTTAAGGCCGTTGTCGGCCTCGTTGCGGATGGGTGCCTGGGTCGGTTTTGGGCGCATGCCGGGGGCAAAGCCGCCGCCCTGGATCATGAACCCGTCGATGACCCGATGGAACAGGGTGTTGTCGTAGAAGCCGCTGTGCACGTAGGAGAGAAAGTTTTCCACCGTCGCCGCAGCCCGCTCGGCGTCGAGCTCCAGGACAATCTCGCCGAAGCGGGTTTTCATCTTGACCATGGTAATCTCCTTGACTGTCGCGAAGGGGGCAGCCCCGCGCCGGGTGAGAAGAGCGCCCCGGCGTGCCGGAGCGGGGCAGGCGCCGTGATATACTTTTGATTGTTTATCCGGCGGTTACTCCTGAGCCGGAATTCTATATCACGCGCTCCCTCTAAGATACCGGAACTGTTCCCAGGCGGGCCAGGGAAAGACGAAACTCGATGCTGAGAATCTATAACAGCCTCACCCGGCAAAAAGAACCCTTCGTGCCCATCACGCCGGGCAAGGTGCGCATGTACGTGTGCGGCATGACCGTGTACGACTATTGCCACTTGGGTCACGCTCGGGTGATGGTGGTGTTCGACATGGTGATGAAATGGCTGCGCGCGAGGGGCTTCGACGTCACCTATGTGCGCAACATCACCGACATCGACGACAAAATCATCAACCGAGCACGCGAGAGCGGCGAGCCGGTGGAGCGGCTCACCGAGCGCTTCATCCGCGCCATGCACGAAGATGCTGACCGGCTCGGCGTCGAGCGGCCGACCCACGAGCCTCGGGCAACCCAACACGTGGAGCACATGCTGGAGATGATCCGCATGCTGCTCGCCAAGGGTCTTGCCTACCAGGCGGCGAATGGGGACATCTATTACGCAGTACGCAAGTTTGCGGGCTATGGCAAGCTCTCGGGCAAGAGCCTGGAAGACCTGCGGGCAGGCATCCGGGTGGAAGTGGATCCCCACAAGCAAGATCCCCTTGACTTTGTCCTGTGGAAGGCCGCCAAGCCGGGCGAACCCCAATGGCCCTCGCCCTGGGGGCCGGGGCGGCCCGGCTGGCACATCGAGTGCTCAGCGATGAGCGAGCACTACCTGGGGGAGCACTTCGACATCCACGGCGGCGGGGAGGACCTGCAGTTCCCCCATCACGAGAACGAAATCGCCCAGTCCGAGGGGGCCCACGGTCACGTGTTCGTGAATTACTGGATGCACAACGGTTTCGTGCGCGTGGACAACGAGAAGATGTCCAAGTCCTTGGGCAACTTCTTCACCGTGCGGGAAGTGTTGGAGAAGTTCCATCCCGAAGTGGTGCGTTTTTTCATTCTGCGCGCCCACTACCGCAGCCCTCTTAATTACTCGGACCAACATTTGCACGAAGCCCGGACCGCCCTCAGCCGGCTCTACACCGCCCTCAAGGGCGTGGAGGCGCCCGACGGGAGCGTCGATTGGGGTGATCCCCGGGCCCAGCGCCTGCGCGAGGCCATGGACGACGATTTCGGCACGCCGGAGGCCATCGCCGTACTGTTCGATCTGGCGAATGAGTTGAACCGCAGCCGTTCGCCCCGGGACGCCGCCCTGCTCAAGGGGCTAGGGGGCGTACTGGGCCTGCTGCAGCAAGAGCCCCTGCAGTTCCTGCAGGAGGCGCCGGCGGCACAAACCGGAGCCTACTCCGCGGAGCGCATCGAGCGGCTGATCGCCGCTCGCGCGGATGCGCGCCGGGCGCGCAACTTCGCCGAGGCCGACCGCATCCGCGACGAGCTGGCAGCGGCGGGCATCGTGCTGGAAGATACGCCCAAGGGG
>NZ_DAIRTR010000122.1:0-8639 GCF_036803785.1 Pelomicrobium sp.
GCTCCAGGGCGGGGGGGCGCGTATCGTAGCTGCGACGCCACAGGAGCACCTGATGCTCGCCGTAGCGGGCTGCCGTTTCGGCCTTGTGGAGCCCCTGCAGCGCGCCGTAGTGGCGCTCGTTTAGCCGCCAGGAGTGGTGGGTGGGCAGCCACATCAGGTCCATTTCGTCCAGAGCGAGCCACAGGGTGCGGATCGCCCGTTTGAGGACCGAAGTGAACGCCACGTCAAAGTCAAAACCCTCGCTTTTGAGCCTGCGGCCTGCGGCCCGGGCCTCCTCGATCCCCTTCTCCGACAGATCCACGTCGGTCCAGCCGGTGAACCGGTTCTCCCGGTTCCACAGGCTTTCCCCGTGGCGAAGCAAGACGAGTTTGTGCATTGCCATATATCGCTTTTCGAATGAAGGGCGGGCGCCGGGCGGCAGAAATTTACTTTATTATTTTAGTATGCTTTCATAGCATTTCTTAAGCCCCCAATGCTGCCGTGACCATGCCATCGATGCCGTCAACCGCGACTTCAAAAATGGACTTTCTCCACCAGCTCATCGACCAGGATGAGCACATCGAGCAAGCCTCCCGGGCCATCAAGGCCATGTCTCATCCTCTGCGGCTCAAGATCCTCTGCGTGCTGGGAGAGCGGGAGGTGAGCGTGCAGGAGATCGTGGAGGCGGTCGGCACCTCCCAGAGCAATATCAGCCAACACCTTGCCATCTTGCGCGACAAGGGGGTGTTGCGCACCCGCAAGGACGCCAATCGCGTCTACTACCGCATCGCCGATCCCCGCATATTGAAATTAATCAATATGATGCGCGAGGTTTTCTGCGGCTATACCCAGTAGCGCCCAGTCCTCATATGGGCGGCGCTGCCGCAGAGGTCTGCGTTTGCCCTCAACATGGAATAAGCATATTCTGATTTACAATTTTGTATGACGATTCCCCGCGTTCGTTTCCGGTCTTTTTTGCTTTGCATAAAAGACAGAAAGTCAGTCCTGCGCAGCTTCAACGGGGTTGAGATGTGTGCTTGCCGTCTTCCGACTCTAGGCCACCTGCGGGCAAAGGAGCGGCCCCGTCCCGGGAGGGGAGCAGCGGAAAAAAGCCCATGGTCCCGCCCCCGGCGACATCGGACGGGTTTGATAGAATGCTCGGCACGTCAAGGCAAGGCTAGGGAAGGTTGAACCGAATCCCCCATGGAGTTCATCCAGGACAACATCTGGCTGGTGTTGATTGCGGTGGTGAGTGGCGGGATGCTGATCTGGTCCTTTGTCGGTCCCAAAATCCTGGGCATTCCCCAGGTGGGTACGCTGGAGGCGACGCGGCTCATCAACCAGCGGGATGCCCTGGTATTGGACGTGCGCGACGAAGGCGAATACCGAGCGGCCCACATTCCCCATTCGCGCCACGTGCCCCTGACCGCCATCGACAGCCGTATCAAGGAATTGGAGAAACACCGCAAACGGCCCATCGTGATCGTGTGCCGCAGCGGCAACCGCTCCGGTGCCGCCGCCAGCCTTTTGCGCAAGCGGGGTTTCGAGGAGGTCTGGGTATTGAAGGGCGGGCTGGTGGCGTGGGAGCAGGCCAACCTTCCCATCGAAAAGGGCTAGCGATGAAGGTCCGGGTGAACATGTACTGCACCGCCGCCTGCCCTTATTGCCAGATGGCGGAGGCGCTGCTTAAGCAAAAGGGTGTGCAGGAGATCGTGAAGATCCGGGTCGACCTGGAGCCAGCCCGGCGGGAGGAAATGGTGCGCCGGACGGGACGTCGTACCGTGCCCCAGATCTTCATCGGCGACACCCACGTGGGGGGGTATGACGACTTGGCGGCCCTCAACCGAGCGGGCCGTCTGGAGGCGTTGCTGGCGCAGTGACGGCGAACCGGCTTGGCGCTGAGCGATTTTTCTTAGAGAGGGGAGTCTTTCCAGGATTTTTTCCATGAGCGATCAACCAGCGCAGCCGGTCTTTTCCATCGAAAAGCTCTACGTGAAGGACCTGTCCCTGGAAATCCCCCAGGGAGCGCAAGCCTTTCTGGAGCGGGAGCCCCCTCAAGTGGAGGTCCAGCTCCATACCCAGGCCCAGCCCCTCAACGAAGGCGTCTACGAGGCGGTGGTCACGGTTACCGTGACGGCCAAAGCAAAGGAGAGAGTGCTATTCTTGGTCGAGGCCGCCCAGTCGGGCATCTTCCAGATTCGCAACCTCCCCGCGGAGGACCTGGATCCGGTGCTGGGCATCGCCTGCCCCAATATCCTGTTCCCCTATGTGAGGGAGGTGGTTTCCGATGTGGTGGGGCGGGCGGGTTTCCCCCCGGTCATCCTTTCCCCAGTCAACTTCGAGGCCTTGTACCGCCAGCGCCGGGAGCGGACTGCCTCCCAACCCACGGCCCCGTCATGAACCGGGCCCTTGCCCGGGGGGCTCTGCTGGCGGCTCTGGTGCTCGGAGGGGGGATGCCAGTCCTCGCCACCGAATACCGGGCGGTGGGGAGCGAACCGGCGATCCTCTATGACGCCCCCTCCCTCCAGGCACGGCCCCTGTACGTGGCAAGCCCAGGCTATCCTCTGGAAGTGGTGGTGGCCTTGGAGCGCTGGCTCAAGGTCCGGGACGTGGCGGGCGATCTCGCCTGGGTCGAAAGGCGGGTGCTTGCGGATCGGCCCACGGTCATCGTCACCGCTGCCCGCGCTGTGGTGCGTCGTCAGCCGGATCCGGGTGCGCCCGTCGTTTTCGAGGCCGAGAAGGGTGTCCTCTTGGAACGGCTGGAAGGGGCCGTTCCGGGTTGGGTTCCAGTGCGCCACCGGGACGGTCAGAGCGGCTTCGTCCCCGTCGGACAGGTATGGGGCGGATGAAAATCGCCGTGCTCGGGGCGGGGGCATGGGGGACTGCCCTTGCCTTGAGCCTGGCGGAGCGCCACGCGATCGCCTTGTGGGTATGGGATCCAGCGGACCTGGAGGCCATGCGCCGTACCCGGGTCAATGGCCGTTACCTGCCGGGCTTTTCGATTCCCCCCTCAGTGGCGCTGGAAGGCGACCCTGTCGCGGTCCTCGCCCATGCGGATCTGGCTTTGGCAGTGGTGCCGAGCGCCGCTTTGCGGGAAACCCTCCAGCGGCTGGCGGGCTGCGCCCCGATGCCTCCCGTGGTGGTGGCGAGCAAGGGTTTCGAGCCTGCCACGGGATGCCTTTCTCACCAAGTAGTGGAGGAGACCCTGGGTCAGAGAGCCCAGTATGGGGTGCTCTCAGGTCCAAGCTTCGCCCAGGAAGTGGCTCGCGGGCTGCCCACGGCGGTCACCCTGGCGGCCGGCGACGCGGCCTTCGCCGAGCGCGCCGCCCGGGTGCTCCATGGGCCGCGGCTGCGGGTTTACTCCAGTACCGATGTGGTGGGGGTCGAAGTGGGCGGCGCGGTCAAGAACGTGATCGCCATCGCCGCCGGCATCTCCGACGGCCTGGGCTTCGGCCACAACGCTCGCGCGGCGTTGATCACTCGCGGTCTTGCCGAGATCACTCGGCTGGGCCTCAAGCTCGGTGGTTGCCAGGAGACCTTCCTCGGGTTGGCCGGGGCTGGGGATCTGATCCTTACCTGCACCGGCGATCTTTCCCGCAACCGCCAGGTGGGGCGGCTCCTCGCCCAGGGCCAGTCCTTGGAGGAAGTGCTAGACCGCCTGGGCCACGTGGCCGAGGGGGTGCACACGGCCCGGGAAGTGCACGGGCTCGCCCAGCGGCTCGGGGTGGACATGCCCATCACCGAGGCAGTCTACCGAGTCCTGTTTCAAGGACTGCCTCCTCATCAAGCGGTGGACATGTTGCTTTCCCGGGAGCCGAAACGCGAGCATTCCGGGTGAAGGCGAGGCGGCTGGTTGGTCCTTGACACTGGCTGACCGAAGAACGTCACTATTTTTCCCTTTCGGTAAACCCTGCCTGCCGCCAGGCTTCGTACACCACCACGGCCACCGCGTTGGCCAGATTGAGGCTGCGGCTGCCCTGCCGCATGGGGATGCGCAGTCGCGCCGCCGGCGGGAACTCTGTCAGGATTTCCTCCGGTAACCCCCGGCTCTCCGGACCGAACACCACCACGTCCCCCGGGCGGAAGGCCACCGTGTCGTAGCGGACCTCACCCCGGGGGGTCAGCGCGAACCACCGCCGTGCCCCTAGGCATGTACGGCATGCCGCCCAGGTGATGTGGACCGTCATCTGGGGGGCGAGGGCGCGGTAATCCAATCCCGCCCGCGCCAGGCGCCGGTCGTCCAGATGAAATCCCAGGGGTTTCACCAGATGCAGGCGGGCTCCCGTGTTGGCGCACAGCCGCAGGATGTTGCCGGTATTGGGCGGGATTTCCGGTTGATACAGGACGACTTCCAACATTTCAGGCTTGAGCCTACCTCAAGACGTTTGCATTCACTTTCAATGGCATGAAGCTTGCTAACGATAATTTACACGAAATAATGGGAGGAACCCTTGGCCCGACCTGAAAGAGTACGCCTGGGACAGCTCTTGATAGACCAAAGACTCATCACCGAAGAGCAGCTCGCCCGGGCGCTCACAGAGCAGAAGCGAACCGGCCGCAAGCTGGGACGCACCCTGGTGGAGCTCGGGTTCGTCACCGAGGACGAGATCTCCCGGGCGCTTGCCCGGCAGCTCAAGATCCCCTTCGTGGATTTGCGGCGCCAGGACATCCGCCCTGAGGTGGCGCAGAAACTGCCCGAGGTCCACGCCCGGCGCTTTCGTGCCCTCGCGCTGGAGGAAGCCGGTTCCGCCCTGCGGGTGGGGATGGCGGACCCCACGGATCTCTTCGCCTATGACGAGCTTACCCGGGTCCTCAAGCGGGACTTGGAGCTCGCCGTGGTAACCGAGTCCCAGCTCCTGGAGGTGATCGACCGGGTTTACCGGCGCACCGAAGAGATCAGCAACCTCGCCCAGGCTTTGGAGGAGGAGCTGGGAGATTCCGGTATCGACCTGGCGGCCTTAGGGCTCGGCGCAGGGGTGGAAGATGCCCCGGTGGTCAAGCTCTTGCAGTCGGTTTTCGAAGATGCGGTCCAGGTGCGTGCCTCCGACATCCACATCGAGCCCCAGGAACGGCGGCTGCAGATCCGTTTTCGCATCGACGGAGTGCTGCACCTGCAGACCGAGGCGGACCTGAGAATCGCCTCGGCCCTCGCCCTGCGGTTGAAACTCATGGCCGGGCTGGACATCGCCGAGCGGCGCCTTCCCCAGGACGGGCGCTTCAACGCCAAGGTGCGGGGATCGAGCATCGACGTGCGTCTTTCCACCATGCCTACTCAGCACGGCGAGTCCATCGTCATGCGGCTGTTGAACCAGAGCGAGGGGCTATTGCGGCTTTCTCAGCTCGGCATGCCGGAGGATATTCAGCAGCGGCTGCGCCAGGTGATCCAGCGCCCCTCCGGAATGGTGCTGGTGACCGGCCCCACGGGCAGCGGCAAGACTACCACTCTCTACGCGCTGCTTGCCGAGCTCAACTCGGTGGAGCGCAAGATCATCACCGTGGAAGACCCGGTGGAGTACCGGCTCGCGGGGGTGAGCCAGGTGCAGGTACACGAGAAAATCGACCTCACCTTCGGGCGCGTGCTGCGCTCTGCCCTGCGCCAGGACCCGGACGTGATCCTGGTGGGGGAGATGCGGGACCAGGGCACGGTGGAGACGGGGCTGCGGGCTGCCATGACCGGTCATTTGGTCTTTTCCACCCTGCACACCAACGACGCCGTGAGCACTCCCGTCCGCCTCCTGGACATGGGAGCGCCTCGCTACATGGTGGCCATGTCCCTGCATCTGGTCTTGGCCCAGCGGCTGCTGCGCCTCGTGTGCGAGGGTTGTGCCGAACCCTACCTTCCTCTTCCCCAGGAGCTGGAATGGCTGCGTCAGGAGCCGGGGATTGGCGCCTCGGCCACCGGCTTCGTCCACGGCCGGGGTTGTTCCCGTTGCAGCGGCACGGGCTACCGGGGGCGCACAGGAATCTACGAGATGCTGGAGATGACCCGCCCCGTGGTGGAGGCCTTGAGCCGGGAAGACGCTGCCGCCTTTGCGGCAGCGGCGCGCGAGCAGATGCGGGGGCACACCCTGCGGCGCCACGCTGCTCAGCTGGCGGCATCGGGCAGGACCACCGTAGCCGAAGCCATGCGGGTGGCGAGCCAGGGCGAGGATTGACGGACAGAAAAAGGGACCATGCCGTTTTTTGCGTACAAGGGCAGAAGCGCCTCGGGGGAGGCGGTACGGGGTGTCTTGGAAGGGACCGACGCGGGGGCGGTCGCGGCGCAGCTTTTCACGAACGGGATCACGCCAGTCGACATCGTCGCCGCCGATCCACCGCGGCCCGCTGGGGTCAAGCAGTGGGGCGCTGCCCTGTTCGGCGAGCGGGTGCGCCTCGTAGACCTTTTGCTCTTCAGCCGCCAGATGTTCGCCCTCCTCAAGGCGGGAGTCCCAATCATGCAGGCCCTGGCGGGACTGCAGGAGTCCACCGACAACCGGGCGTTCCGCGCTGTTCTCCAGCGCATCCGCGAGCACCTGGACGCGGGGCGGGAGCTGTCGGCGGCCCTCGCCCGGCAACAGCCGGTGTTTTCTCCCTTCTACGTGGCCATGGTCCAGGTGGGGGAACGCACCGGCCGCCTGGAAGAGGTGTTCCTGCGGCTGTTCCATCACCTGGAGTTCCAGAAGTTCATGCGGGAGCAGGTGAAGTCGGCCCTGCGCTACCCCCTTTTCGTACTGGCGGCCATGGCGATCGCTCTGGTCATCATCAATGTCTTCGTCATTCCAGCCTTCGCCAAGGTCTACGCTGGCTTCAAAGCCGAGCTGCCCCCCCTCACCCGCCTCCTCATCGCCTTTTCCGACTTTATGGTGACCCATTGGCCCTGGCTCGTGGGGGCCGGGGCTATGGCGGTTCTCGCCTTCTGGCGCCTGGTCCGCACCCCTCGAGGACGCCACGGCTGGGACCGGGCGAAGCTCAGGATTCCCATCGCGGGCAGAATCGTCCACAAGGCCACCATGGCGCGCTTCGCCCGAAGCCTCAGCCTTGCTTTGAGGAGCGGTGTGCCCGTGGTGCAGGGGCTCACCCTGGTGGCTCAGGTGGTGGACAACGACTACGTGGCGGGCCGGGTGGAGAAGATGCGCTCCAGCGTCGAGCGGGGGGAGAGCGTCCTGCGGGCGGCGATCCAGGCGGGGATCTTCACCCCGGTGGTGCTGCAGATGATCAAGGTGGGGGAAGACTCGGGGGCGCTGGACGATCTCCTGCAGGAGATCGCCGACCTGTACCAGCGGGAAGTGGAGTACGAGCTGAAGACCCTCTCCGCCCAGATCGAGCCGATCCTGATCGTGGGACTGGGGGTCCTGGTGCTGGTGCTCGCCCTGGGCGTGTTCCTGCCCTTGTGGGATCTGGGCAGCGCGGCGCTTTCCAAATGACGGGTACGGCAATCTCATCATTCATTGGGAAAAGGAGACGGGCATGTTCAGGCGAACCAGGGGTTTCACCCTGATCGAGCTCATCATCGTCATCACCATCATCGCCCTCCTGGGAGCGGTGGCACTGCCCCGCTATCTGGCGCTCCAGGAACAGGCCCGGATCTCCAAGGCCCAGGGGCTTTTCGGCGCCGTGCGCTCCGCCGCCGCCATCGCCCACGCCGGCTGTCTCGCCAACGTGGGCGGCAACTGCACCCAGACCGGCGGCACCCTGGACATGGAGGGCGTCACCATCAACATGGTGAACGGCTACCCCTCCGCCTCCGCCTCCACCGTCTCGCCTGGGGGCATCTTGCTGGCGGCCCAGCTCTCCCCCGCGGCCGACGGGCTGACGGTCCAGAGCAGCGCCGGTACCCTCACCATCGACATCGACGGGGGAACGGTCCCGGGATGCCGCATCACCTACATCGAGGCACCCTTGAACGGCGCGCCCACCATCGACCTCAACGTCAGCAGTTGCTGACGGCAACGTCGAGGTTCTGACAAATCGTTGACAAACAGGTCCTTAGGCTCGCCCGCGAAGAAAGTAACTTTCTGAAAACACGATGGAAACAAATTGACTGGACGATGGATCGGATTGGCATGAAAGCTGCATAACCCCGGCGGCGTTTGCATTTTCGGGTTTTTTTCAACGGGAGGAAAACGATGGAAAAGCGGCAAGGGGGTTTCACCCTGATCGAGCTGGTGGTGGTGATCGTCATCCTGGGTATCCTGGCGGCGGTGGCCCTGCCCCGGTTCGTGAACCTGCAAAGCGACGCCCGGAAGGCCGCCGTGAACGGCATGGCGGGGGCGCTGCGCTCGGCGGTGGCGCTGGTGCAGGCGAAGTACATCGCCTCGGGGACCAATACCTCACCGGTGACCATGGCCGATGGAACCACCGTTGCCGTGAATACGGGGCCAACGAACGGGGGTGTTCCGACAGGAACAGCGGCCGGAATCGGCAACGCACTGCAATCGACTGATGGCTTCATCGTCAATTACGCCGTTTCGACGGCGGTGACCTTCCGCCCGACCAACGGGGGCGGCGCCAACTGCCAGGCGGTCTACAACGGCAGCACGGGCGCGGTGGCGGTGACCACAACCGGCTGCTGATCCCCTCGCCCTGTTTCGGGACGTCCGGCGTCCCGGCGCCGGACGTTTCGGACTAAAGGAAATTGACTGGGGGTGCCATGGGCGGCGTCCGGAGGGGCGGTTTCACCC
>NZ_DAIRTR010000123.1:0-8540 GCF_036803785.1 Pelomicrobium sp.
CCCCCAGGGTGTCGATGCGCTTCAGATCCGCCGCGGTGAGTCGGAAGTAAAGAGGTTCCCCGCGCGCGTCGCGAGCGAACGCGGGATGGGGCTGGTACAGGATGCCCGGACGAATGCGGATCTCGTAGATAGTCTCCGCCACCCGGGCGGCGTCCGCGTCCTGGGGCAGCCGATGACCCTTGTGGTCCAAGTATTGGGGAACGGGCACGGCCTCGGCAGCGAAGGGGATGAGCTCGTAGGGTCGCTTGAAGTAGTGGTACTGGAGAGGGGGTTGATAGATCTGGTTGATGAATACGTACTCGTTCTCCGAGTACGACTGGACCGGGTCCAGGTGCTTGGGCCGCTCGGTGAAGGCGGAATAGAGGATGTTCCTCCCCGACTCGGAGGCGGGATAGGGATTGTTCCAGGGGGAATCCCCACAGGCAGTGAGGACGAGGGCCATCACCCCCGCGAGCAGCCGGCCGGGCAATCTCATGGACGGGAGCAGTCTAGCGAAAAACCCCCCGCCTCGCTATGCACGGGCGGAAACCTCCAGCAACCCCTTAAGTTATAATTTGAGCCCACCGTGCGGCTTCCGTTCCTCAAGAACGACCGCGATATCTGTATAAGGACCCTCCATGGGATTTTTAGCCGGACGACGCATTCTGATCTGCGGCCTGCTCAGTCAGCGCTCCATCGCCTATGGCATCGCCACTGCCATGAAGCGCGAAGGCGCGGAGCTCGCCTTCACCTACCAGAACGAAAGAGTGCGGGACCGGGTGGAGCCCCTCGCCCGGGCGCTCGACAGCGAGCTTCTTTTCCCTTGCGACGTGGCAAGCGACGAGGAGATCGACCGGCTGTTCGAGGCCCTGGGCCGCCGTTGGAACGGCTTGGACGGGATCGTCCATTCCATCGCCTACGCACCCCGGGAGGCCCTCTGCGGCGATTACCTGCAAACCCTTACCCGGGAAGCCTTCCGCGTCGCCCACGACGTTTCCAGTTATTCGTTCGCCGCTTTGGCCAAGGCAGGGCTACCCCTGATGGAGGGCCGTCCCGCCGCCCTTCTCACCCTGTCCTACCTGGGGGCGGTGCGGGCTATGCCCAACTACAACGTGATGGGACCGGCCAAGGCGAGCCTGGAGGCCAACGTCCGCTTCATGGCCCTCTCCCTCGGTCCCAAGGGCATTCGCGTCAATGCCATTTCCTCCGGCCCGATCAAGACCCTGGCCGCCGCCGGTATTTCTGGGTTTGGCAAGCTGCTCAACGCCGCCGAGCAATGGGCGCCCCTGCGGCGCAACGTCACCATCGAGGAGGTGGGCAACGCCGCCGCCTTTCTGTGTAGCGACCTGGCGAGCGGCATCACGGGCGAGACCCTTTACGTGGACGCCGGATTCCACGTCACCGCCTTCGGGGAACTGGAGCCCTAGCCTCCTGCCTGTGCCTCGCCCTGGACCAGGGCTCGATTGATCTTGATCTCGGCTCGGCTGCGCACGCTTTCCAGGAACGCCTTGTACTCCTCCTGGGCAAGCAGCTGGCCGAGCTGCGCCGCCCACGCTTGGCGCCGGGACGCATCGATTTCGGCCGCCTCGATCACTTTGCTTACCCGGTAGAGCACGAAACCGCCGTCAGGCGCTTCTGCGCCCACGTAGGCGGGAAGCCGCGCTGGGATCACGCGGAACACATCCCGCAAGGCGGCCGGCGGCAGCCCGTGCGGATCTTGCCGGCTCACGGTGACGGGCGGACTCCAAGGTAACTCCACCGCCTCCCCCTTGGCGAGACGCTCGAGCAGGTTCTGGCCCTGCTGCCTCGCCGCCTCCGTGGCGCGCTCGCGCTTCAGCCGCTCCACGATCTCGTCCTTCACTTCGTCAAAGGGGCGGTCCGCCGCGGGCTTGTGTTCCACCACCCGCACTGCCACCAGGATATTGGGACGGACCTCGATCGCCTCCGTGTTCCTGCGCTCCTTGATCGTCTGCGCCGAGAACATGGCCTCGAGCAGCCGATCGTTCGTCGGGAAAGGAGCGCCTGTGCCGTCGCGCTGGATCCATTCGCTCATCTGCACCTGAAGCCCGAGGGCCTGTGCCGCGGGCTTCAGGCTATCGCTCTGTTCGTAGACCAGGTTGCTGAACTGCTCCGCTACTTCCGCCAGGCGCCGGCCCGCTTTCTGCCGCTTGAGTTCCTGTTCGATGCTGCTTCGCACCTCGGCGAGGGGGCGCACCGTACCCGCCTTGATTTCGTCCAACTTGATTACGTGATAGCCGAACTCGGTCTCCACTGGCCCCCGGATTTCCCCGGGCTTCATGCCGAAGACCGCCTCGTCGAAGGATTTCACCATGGTGCCGCGCTGGAACAAGCCGAGCGCCCCTCCTTGGTCCCGGGAACCCGGATCGTCCGAATGCTTTTTCGCCAGCTCGGCGAAGCGCCCCGGTTCCTTCTGCGCCTGGGCAAGGAGATCCTCCGCCTTGCGCCGCGCGGCGGCCCGCTCCTCGGCACTCGCACCGGCACCCACCTTCACCAGGATGTGGCTAGCGGCCCGCTCCTCGGGAGTACCGAACTCGGCTTTGTGCGCCTCGTAGTAGGCCTTGACCTCCTCCTCGCTTATCTGCATCCCGGCCCCCAGCGTGTCGGGGGATAGCACCACGTATTCCACCTTCACCTGCTCGGGCAGACGAAACTCCTGCGCATGGGTTTCATAGTAGCGCTTCGCCTCTGCCTCCTCCACCGAGACCTTGGAGAGATATTGCTCGGGGGTGATGGCGTACTGGCTCACTTCCCGCTTCTGCTCGGCGATGCGAGCCAGGTGCTCCACCAGGGGGCGAGTCACGAAACCGGCGTGGGTGAAGGGCTCGGCCAGTTGCCGCAGCATGAGCTCCTGGCGCACCCGCTCCTCGAAGGCGACCGGCGTGAGCCCCCGCTGGCGCAACAGAAACTCATAGCGCTGCTGGGAGAAGCGCCCATCCTGGTGAAAGGCTTCGATCTCCCGGATCACGCCCGCAAGCTGAGCGTCGGCAATGGCGATGCCCAGCTTGCGGGCGTGGGCGAGCAGCAGCCGTTGCTCCACGAGCTGTTCCAGTACTGCCTCCCGTACCTGGGGGCTTGCGAGCACTGACGCATCCACCTGCCCTCCCAGGGCCTCCCGCAGCCGTGCCTGCTGCTCCCGGAGCGCTTCGTCGAACTCCTGTCGGGTGATGGGATCACCGTCCACTTCCGCCACTGACCCACGGTCTCCCGACATGCGATAGGACTCCACTCCCCATAGGGCGAACGGGATGATGATGAGGGCGAGAATAATCTGAACGATACGCTTGCGGTTACGGACGAAATCGAACATGGGTCAACCCAGCAAACGGTGTACGTCCCCCTGGGAGTCTCTGCCAGGCTGGGGCGGGAATCCACATGGCCTGGCGGCCCGCCACCGGGCTTCTCCTCCCTTACGGAACAAAAAGGGGCAAACTTGCGTTCGCCCCTGAGCAAAATTGGCGGAGTGGACGGGACTCGAACCCGCGACCCCCGGCGTGACAGGCCGGTATTCTAACCGACTGAACTACCACTCCCGAGAAACCGAAACTTTCATCCTGACTGGTGGGTGCTGAGAGGTTCGAACTCCCGACTTTCGCCTTGTAAGGGCGACGCTCTACCGACTGAGCTAAGCACCCGGTGCGCCTGCCACAGGATTCCGGCAAGCATTCTTTCAAATTTTTAAGTCTACCGCATCTCTCAAAGCCTTACCAGCCCGGAACCTGGGAGAGCAGGGAGCGCGAATCTTGATCTCTACGCTATAGCAGCCCGTGCGCGCTGGCCGCTTGCTCACGGAGCGCGCGTCGAGAGGCCGACCCGGGTCACCATCCCGCCCTACTTCAGGGCGTCGGTGACATGTCGATCTCTGCCTCCGGCCCCTGCCCGGCGGTCGCCTTGGACACACCAGCGTGTGCCGTAGCATCGACGAACTCCGCCTTGCTCACGTCCCGTCCCTCTTTTTCTTGGCTGCACGGAGGGGAACACGAATGCTGGGTCACGCAGGTTTTTTAGCAAACGCCCTCACCACGGTCAATCAAAATGCGGGCGACGCGCCGGGAGGGATCGACCAATAAAAAAACGGCACGGTGCTAAGCGCCGCGCCGCCTCTTTGCGCCGCCAGATCAGTGCTTGGTGATGAGGGCGGCCGGTTTTTCTTCCACCTGTGCCGGGATCTCCCTCACTTCTTCCTGCTCCGGAAGCGGTTCCGGTTTGCGCTCCAGAGCCATGTCCAGCACCTGCTCGATCCAGCGCACCGGATGGATCTCCAGCCGGTTCTTGATGTTGTCCGGGATCTCGGCCAGGTCCTTCACGTTTTCCTGGGGAATGAGCACGATCTTGACGCCGGCCCGGTGGGCCGCCAGCAGTTTTTCCTTGAGCCCACCAATGGGTAATACCTCGCCCCGCAGAGTGATCTCGCCGGTCATCGCCACGTCCGCCCGCACCGGGATGCCGGTCAGCGCCGACACCATGGCGGTGCAGATGCCGATACCGGCGCTCGGGCCGTCCTTGGGCGTCGCGCCCTCCGGAAGGTGCACGTGCAGGTCGTGTTTCTGATGGAAGTCGTCGTGGATACCGAGCCGGCGAGCTCGGTTGCGCACCACGGACAGGGCCGCCTGGATCGATTCCTGCATGACCTCGCCCAGCTTGCCAGTGGTGATGGTCTTGCCCTTGCCAGGCAGTACCACCGCCTCGATGGTGAGCAACTCCCCGCCCACCTCGGTCCACGCCAGGCCGTTCACCTGTCCCACCTGGTTGGTCTTCTCGGCGATGCCGAAAGTGTAGCGCCGCACGCCGAGAAACTTGTCCAGGTTGCGCGAGGTGACGGATACCGCCTCGCTCTTCTTGCTGAGTAGCAGTGCCTTCACCACCTTGCGGCAGATCTTGGAAATTTCCCGTTCCAGGCCACGCACCCCCGCTTCCCGGGTGTAGTAGCGGATGATGTCACGGATGGCACTCTCCGACACGCGTAGCTCGTTCTCTTTCAAGCCGTGGCTCTTCATCTGCTTGGGCAGCAGATAGCGCATGGCGATGTTCACCTTCTCGTCCTCGGTGTAGCCCGAGAGGCGGATCACCTCCATCCGATCAAGCAGAGCAGGCGGGATGTTGAAGGTGTTTGCCGTGCACACAAACATCACGTCGGAGAGGTCATACTCCACTTCCACATAGTGGTCCACGAAGGTGTGGTTCTGCTCCGGATCCAGCACCTCCAGCAGGGCAGAAGCCGGATCACCGCGGAAATCCATCCCCATCTTGTCCACTTCGTCCAGCAGGAACAATGGGTTCTTCACTCCCACCTTGGCCATGTTCTGCAGGATCTTGCCGGGCATGGAGCCAATGTAGGTCCGCCGGTGACCCCGGATTTCCGCTTCGTCCCGTACGCCGCCCAGGGACATGCGTACGAATTTGCGGCCGGTCGCGCGGGCGATGGATTGACCCAGGGAAGTCTTGCCCACGCCGGGCGGTCCCACCAGGCACAGGATAGGAGCCTTGAGCTTGTCCACCCGCTGCTGCACTGCCAGGTACTCGACGATGCGCTCCTTCACTTTTTCCAGGCCGTAGTGATCCTTGTCCAGAATTTCCTGGGCGAGCCGCAGGTCATTGGACACCTTGCTCTTCTTCTTCCAGGGAAGCGATACCAAGGTATCGATGTAATTGCGCACCACTGTCGCTTCCGCCGACATAGGCGACATGAGCCGCAGCTTCTTGAGCTCTGCTTCTGCCTTCTGGCGCGCTTCCTTGGGCATGTGGGCCGCCTTGATGCGCTTGGCGATCTCATCGAGGTCGCCTTCGTCCTCTCCCAGTTCTTTCTGGATCGCCTTGACCTGCTCGTTCAGGTAATATTCCCGCTGGCTCTTCTCCATCTGCCGCTTCACGCGGCCGCGAATGCGCTTTTCCACCTGCAGGATGTCCAGCTCGGTCTCGAGCAGGGTAAGCAAATGCTCCAAGCGCTTGTTGAGATCGAAGATCTCCAGCACCTTCTGCTTCTGCTCCAGCTTCAGGGGCAAATGAGCCACGATGGTATCGGCCAGGCGCCCGGGCTCGTCGATCCCGGCAAGGGAAGTGAGGATCTCGGGCGGGATTTTCTTGTTGAGCTTCACGTACTGGTCGAACTGGCTCATGATGGTGCGTCGCATGGCCTCGGTCTCGGTATCCGGGCGGGATTGTGGCACCACCACCTCGGCGCGGGCGCTGAAGTGAGTCTTGTGATCCAAAACCTCCAGCAGCCGTGCCCGGGCCGCACCCTCCACCAGCACTTTTACCGTGCCGTCGGGAAGCTTGAGCATCTGCAGGATATTGGCCACCGAGCCGATGTGGTACAGATCATCCGGACCGGGCTCGTCCTTGGCCGCCGATTTCTGCGCCACCAGCAGAATGCTCTTGCCGGCCTCCATTGCCGTATCGAGGGCCTTGATCGACTTCGGGCGCCCGACGAAGAGCGGAATCACCATGTGGGGGAAAACCACCACGTCCCGCAGCGGGAGCAGCGGCAGGAGGATTTCTTCGCCAGAGCGTTCTGGAGCGTTCAACATGTCGGTCACCTAGAAGCTAACCAATTCCCCGATTGTGGGGGTGTTTGGGGGCAAACTCAAGCGAATCGGACCGGGCAGGGGCCCTCAGCGCTTTTCGCCCCTTCAATACAGACCTCGCCGGGGAGCAGGAGTTGCGGGCCTGAGCTATACCGATTTGGCCACCTTGGGCTGGTCGGAATAGATCAGGATCGGCTGGGCGTCGCCGGTGGCAGCGTTCTCGTCGATCACCACCTTGGCGACGTTTTCCATGGAAGGCAGGTCGTACATGGTGTCGAGGAGGGCCTGCTCCAAGATCGAGCGCAACCCCCGGGCGCCCGTCTTGCGCGCCAGTGCCTTGCGGGCGATCGAGCGCAGGGCGGGCTCGCGCACTTCCAGCTCCACGCCCTCCATGGCGAACATCTTCTGGTACTGTTTTACCAGCGCGTTCTTGGGTTTGGTGAGGATCTCGATGAGGGCCGCCTCATCCAGTTCTTCCAGCGTCGCCACCACTGGCAGGCGCCCGACGAACTCGGGGATCAGGCCGTACTTGATCAGATCCTCCGGCTCCACCGTGCGCAGAATCTCCGTGATGTCCTTGCGGTTGTCGCGGCTGCGCACCTCCGCGCCGAAACCGATCCCGCTCTTCTCCGAGCGGTTACGGATGATCTTGTCCAGCCCGTCGAAGGCGCCGCCGCAGATGAACAGGATGTTGGTGGTGTCTACCTGGACGAATTCCTGGTTCGGGTGTTTGCGCCCACCCTGGGGCGGCACCGAGGCGATGGTGCCCTCGATGAGCTTCAACAACGCCTGCTGTACACCCTCCCCGGACACGTCACGGGTAATGGACGGGTTCTCACTTTTGCGCGAGATCTTGTCAATCTCGTCGATGTAGACGATGCCGCGCTGCGCTTTCTCCACGTCGTAGTCGCACTTCTGCAGCAGCTTCTGGATGATGTTCTCCACATCCTCCCCCACGTACCCCGCCTCCGTGAGGGTGGTGGCGTCGGCCATGACGAAGGGCACGTTGAGCAGCCGCGCCAGCGTCTGAGCGAGCAAGGTTTTGCCGGAGCCGGTGGGTCCGATCAGCAGGATGTTGGACTTGGCGAGCTCGATGTCATCGGAGGGCTTGCCGATGTTCTTGAGGCGCTTGTAATGGTTGTAGACGGCCACCGACAAGATCTTTTTCGCCACGTCCTGGCCGATCACGTACTGGTCGAGGATCTGGCGGATCTCGTGGGGGGTGGGCAGATCGGCGCGCGCGCCCTTGGTTTTCTGTTCGCCCTGGGTCTCTTCGCGGATGATGTCGTTGCACAGCTCGATGCACTCGTCACAGATGAACACGGAGGGCCCGGCGATGAGCTTGCGCACCTCGTGCTGGCTCTTTCCGCAGAAGGAGCAATAGAGGAGTTTTTCGCCGCCGATCTTATCCGACATACATCCTTTCCCTTGCCGTGCCGGGGAATCGGCCCGTCAAGCCGCCTTTTCCTTCAGGACCGCCTCCCGGCTTTCCAAGACCCTATCCACCAAACCATACTTTACCGCGTCTTCGGCGCCCAGGAAATTGTCCCGGTCTGTGTCCCGCGCGACCTTGTCCACGGGCTGGCCGGTGTGCTTGGCCAGGATCTCGTTCAGCC
Organism: Pelomicrobium sp.; assembly: GCF_036803785.1. Classification (NCBI taxonomy): domain Bacteria; kingdom Pseudomonadati; phylum Pseudomonadota; class Hydrogenophilia; genus Pelomicrobium; species Pelomicrobium sp. The sequence continues at coordinate 8,138 of NZ_DAIRTR010000123.1, forward strand.
GCTGCTTGAGGTACAGGATTTCCCGTGCATGGATCTCCACGTCGGAGGCCTGTCCCTGGAACCCGCCCATCGGTTGATGGATCATGATCCGGGAGTTGGGTAGGCAGTAGCGCTTGCCCTTGGCGCCTGCCGCCAGCAGCAGGGCCCCCATGCTGGCCGCCATGCCCACGCACAAGGTGGAAACGTCGGGCTTGATGAATTGCATGGTGTCGTAGATCGCCAGCCCCGCCGACACCGAGCCGCCCGGGGAGTTGATGTAGAAGTGAATGTCCTTGTCCGGGTTCTCCGATTCGAGGAACAAAAGCTGCGCCACCACCAGGTTGGCGGTCGCGTCGTTCACCGGACCCACCAGGAACACCACCCTTTCCTTGAGCAGCCGGGAATAGATGTCATAGGCCCGCTC
>NZ_DAIRTR010000124.1:0-8461 GCF_036803785.1 Pelomicrobium sp.
CCCTTCCTCCATCACCCGGGTGTCACCCCCGCCGCCTTCGGGACGCTGCCACCGGTCGCGCCGGAAGCACTCCCCGTCCACCGCCTCCAAAGCGGAGACGATCTCGTCCTGGAGGGAAGTCAAAAACCCTTTGACGGCATCGAGCTCCATGGGACAAATCCGCTGGGCTCGCCCATTGGGATCGGGCAAAAAGGCGGCGCACGCCTCAGAGGCGCTTCGCCCCCACGGTGCGGGAGCGGATCGCCCGGTGGCCGATGTCCCGGCGCATGTGCACGCCGGGAAAATGAATCTGCTCCGCGATCTGGTACGCTCGACGCTGGGCGAGCACGATGTTGTCTCCCAGGGCGGTCACCGTAAGCACCCGCCCGCCGGCGGTCACCAAAGCGCCGTCTTTCATCGCCGTGCCGGCATGGAACACGTGGAAATCGGGCCCCGGCGCGGGAATGCCGGTGATGGGGTCCCCCTTGCGGGGATTTTCGGGATAGCCCGGCGCAGCCAGGACCACCCCCAGGGCGGCGCGACGATCCCACTCGGCCTCCGCCTGGTCCAGGGTGCCTTGAACCCCATGCTCCAGCAAGGTCACGAGGTCGGTCTTGAGCCGAAGCAGCAGCGGCTGCGCTTCCGGATCTCCCAGCCGGCAATTGAACTCCAGTACTTTGACCTGGCCGCCCTGACCGATCATGAGGCCGGCGTAGAGAAATCCCACGTAGGGCTCGCCCTCGGCCGCCATGCCCTGGACTGCTGGCTGGATCACCTCCCGCATGATGCGGGCATGGATCTGAGGGCTCACTACCGGCGCCGGGGAGTAAGCGCCCATGCCGCCGGTATTCGGCCCCCGATCCCCGTCCAAGAGGCGCTTGTGATCCTGGCTGGCGGCCAGGGGCAGCACGTGCTTGCCGTCGGCTATGACGATGAAGCTCGCCTCCTCACCTTCCAGGAAATCTTCGATGATCACCCGGTGACCGGCTTCACCCAGCCGATGATCCCGCAGCCAGGCGTCCACCGCGGCATGGGCCTCCTGGTCGTTCAAGGCCACCACGACACCCTTGCCCGCCGCCAGCCCGTCCGCCTTCACCACCAAGGGTGCACCGTGGCGTGCGATGTAGGCGTGGGCAGCGTCCGCATCGGTGAAGGCTTGGTAGGCGGCGGTGGGAATACCGTGGCGGGCCATGAAGCCCTTGGCGAATTCCTTGGAACTTTCCAGCTGGGCGGCGCGGCGAGTGGGACCGAAGATCTTGAGTCCCTCGGCCCGGAAGGCGTCCACGATCCCTTCGGCGAGGGGCGCCTCAGGCCCCACCACGGTGAGGGCAATCTCCTCTCGCCGGACAAAATCCACCAGCTCGGGAATGCGGGTCAAGGCCACGTTCTCGACCCCTTCTTCCAGGGCCGTGCCCGCATTGCCCGGCGCCACGAACACCTTGGGATGACGGGGAGAGCAAGCGAGCTTCCATGCCAGGGCATGCTCCCGCGCACCAGCGCCGACCACCAATATCTTCATCGTGCAATCCCGATCCCGGAAGCTCCGAAGAGAAGGAGGAAGAAAAGTTCAATGACGGAAATGTCGCACGCCGGTAAACACCATGGCGAGACCCCGTTCATCGGCGGCTGCGATCACTTCCTCGTCCCGCAGGCTGCCGCCCGGCTGGATGATGGCGCTCGCCCCAGCATCAGCCACCACGTCCACACCGTCGCGGAAAGGGAAAAAGGCGTCCGAGGCCACCACCGAGCCGACCAGGGAAAGCCCCGCATTCTGGGCCTTGATGGCGGCGATACGGGCGCTGTCCACCCGGCTCATCTGACCCGCACCTATCCCCAAAGTGCGCCCGTTGCCGGCGAACACGATGGCGTTGGACTTGACGAACTTGGCCACCCGCCAGGCGAACAGCAAATCCTTCAATTGCTGTTCGGTGGGCTGCCGGCGGGTCACCGTCTTGAGCTGGGCCGCAGTGACGTTGAGGACATCCGGCGACTGCACAAGCAGCCCGCCCCCTACTCGCTTGACATCCAGCGCGTCGTGCCCGCCGCCGGGCGGCACCAGGAGCACCCGAACGCCGCTCTTGGCGCGCAACACCTCTAGCGCATCGGGTTCGGCCGCCGGGGCGATGACCACCTCCACGAATTGCTGGCTCACGGCCTCCGCCGTGGCCCGGTCGATCGTCCGGTTGAAGGCAATGATGCCGCCGAAGGCGGAAGTGGGATCGGTGGCGAAAGCTCGGGCGTAGGCTTCGGTCGGGGTGGCGGCTACCGCTACCCCGCAGGGGTTGGCGTGCTTGATGATTACACAGGCGGGTTCGTCGAAAGTCTTCACGCACTCCCATGCGGCGTCGGAATCGGCGATGTTGTTGTAAGAGAGCTCCTTACCCTGCACCTGGCGGTAGCCTGCCAGGGCGCCTTCCGGCACCCGCAGCTCCCGGTAGAACGCCGCCCGCTGGTGGGGGTTTTCCCCGTAGCGCAGGTCCTGTACTTTCTCGACGCACAGATTGAGCTGGCCGGGAAAGTCGTCCCGGGTACCGTCCAAGTGGGTCGCCGTCAGATAGTTGCTGATGGCAGCGTCATAGGCGGCAGTGTGAGAAAAAGCCTTGCGGGCGAGCCGGTAGCGGGTCTCCAGGCTGAGGGCCCCCCCGCTCGATTCCATCTCCGCCAGGATGGCCGGGTAATCGGCCGGGTCGGTCACCACCGCCACGTGATGAAAGTTTTTCGCCGCCCCGCGCACCATGGATGGGCCGCCGATGTCAATGTTCTCGATTGCCTCCTCCAGGGTGCAGCCGGGGCGTGTCACGGCGCCGGAAAAGGGATAGAGGTTGACCACCACCAGGTCGATGGGGGCGATTCCCGCCTCCGCCAGCGCTTTCATGTGCTCCCCCACGTCCCGCCGCGCCAGAATGCCGGCGTGAATCTTCGGGTGCAGGGTTTTCACCCGTCCATCCAGCATTTCGGGAAAACCCGTGTACTCCTCCACGGCAGTGACCGGGAGGCCTGCCTGCACGAGGAGCCTGGCAGTGCCGCCGGTGGAGAGAATGCGTACCTGGAAGCGGGCAAGGCCCCGCGCCAGTTCCGTGAGGCCCGTCTTGTCGGAAACACTGATCAACGCCTGCTTGATGATGGTCATGGCATGCCTTGGCTCAGGAACGGTGGGCGGCGGGCGCACAGAAAAAGCAGCCGGCGCCGCTACTTGAGGCGGTAGGCCTTTATCTTCTTGCGCAAGGTGTTGCGGTTCAATCCCAGGAACTCGGCGGCCCGTGTCTGGTTGCCCTGGGAGTGGCGCAGCACCGTCTCGATGAGGGGTTTTTCCACGCAACGAATGACCATGTCATAGATACCGCAGGGCTTTTCCCCGTCCAGGTCCTTGAAATATCTCTCGATCGCACGGCGCACAATGCGATCGATCTCGTTTTCGTTGATCATGGGCGAGCTCCCTTCCCCAGGATTGGCGCCTGTCACGGCGCACTCGTTCGTCGACTCGCGGCTGCGTGAAGCCAAACGCGACTCGCCAGGGGAAGGTAAAGATTGTAGCCGGATCGCAAGACGAGGAAAAGTTCCGTGCAAGAGTCGCTGCCGCAGAGGAAGCTACAACGCGCGTGCGCCGAAGATCATGCGCCGCGCGAGAAAGCGCCGCGCCGGCGGCAGGAGACCAAGCCCCGCCAGTGCGGCGGTGCGGCCCCAGCGCAACAGTGGGTTGGCGTTGGAAAATAAGCGTACCAGGGTGTCGGTAAAGGCTACACCTAGCTCCACGTCCAGCGAACGCTTCCGCCGATAGCGTTCGAGATGGGCAGGATCGCCGATGCTGTCCCGGGGCGCTTGCGCCAGGTGCTCGGCAAGCTCCCACGCGTCGCGCAACCCCAGGTTGAGGCCCTGGCCCGCCACGGGATGCAAGGTGTGGGCGGCATTGCCCAACAAAACGGTGCGTGCACCCACGACGTCTCGCGCCCGGCGCTGGACAAGGGGAAAGACCGCGCGGTGCCCCACCGCCCGGAAGCATCCCAAGCGGTGGCCGAAACGCTCCTGCAGTGCGGCGCAGAAAGCCTCCGGCGCGAGCGCAGCCAGCGCCGCCGCCCGTTCGGGTCCGACAGTCCAGATCAGCGCGTAATCGTTCGTGCAGGGCAGCAGCGCCACCGGGCCTTCCGGGGTGAAGCGCTCGTAGGCCACCCCCGAAGGGGCGACGTCCGCCCGCACCCGGGCCGTGAGGGCACACTGATGGTAGTCCCGACTCGCCATCTCGAAGCCTAACCGATTGGCGGTGGCGCCCCCGTCCGCCACCGCCAGCAGACGCGCCTGGAGCGCTCCCGCCCCGTCTCGGTGGCGCAAACCCACTGTCACGCCCTCGCGACTCGCCCTGATCCAGGGCTCGCCGACAGCGGGCAGGTAGAAGAGGGCGTGAGCGTCCCGCAGGCGTTCGACAAAGGCCGCCATGAGTCGCCCGTATTCCACGGTGTAGCCCAGGACGGGCACCCCGGCCTCGGCGCTCGTCAGCGCCACCCGGGGCCAGGTCCCCTGCTCCGAGACATGCACTACCCGAATGGGAGCCACCTCCCGCAAGAGGGGCCAGACCTCCACCCGCTCCAGGAGCAGCCGGCTGCCGTGGGACAGGGCGAGAACCCGGGGATCCTGCTGCGCTTCCTCCGGGCCTCGAGTGTCGAGCACCGCGGTGTAAAGGCCGTGTCGCACCAGGGCGAGGGCTAGGGCGGCGCCCACCGGGCCCGCGCCCAGCACCGCCACGTCCACCGAGGGCGTGGCGGAAGAAGAAAGAAAAGGCGTGTTCACGGGCCGAGACCCTTAGGCCGCCGCCGGGCGTGCCATCAGCGCCTCGATCTCGGCGACGCTCTTGGGTGCGTCCTGGGTGAGCACCTCGCAGCCTTCGGCCGTCACCACCACGTCGTCCTCGATGCGCACACCGATATTCCAGAAGGCCTGGGGCACGTCCTCGGCCGGACGGATGTAACAGCCCGGCTCCACGGTCAAGGTCATGCCCGGCACAAGCAGCCGCCATTCGCCGTCCTGCTTGTAGCTGCCGGCGTCGTGCACGTCGAGTCCCAGCCAGTGGCCGGTGCGGTGCATGTAGAAACGCCGGTAGGCTTCCTTCTCCAACACTTCGTCGCGGGAACCGGTCAAGAGCCTCAAGTCAATCAGCCCCTGGGCCAGCACCTCCAGGGCCGCTCGGTGGGGTGCATCCCAGCGGTTGCCCGGTTGGACCGCGGCGATGGCGGCCGCTTGGGCCGCCAGTACCAGCTGGTACACGTCCCGCTGCGCGCTGCTGAAACGCCCGTTCACCGGAAACGTCCGGGTGATGTCAGAGGCATAGCCGTCGAACTCGCAGCCGGCATCGATCAATAAGAGCTCCCCATCCCTCAAGGTGGCGCGGTTGGATACGTAATGCAGCACGCAAGCGTTGGCCCCGCCTGCTACGATAGGAGGATAGGCCGGTGCCTGGGCGCCCTGGCGGCGAAATTCGTGCAAGAGCTCCGCTTCCACCTGGTATTCGCTGAGCCCCGGGCGCACGAAGCCCATGGCGCGCCGGTGGGCGGCAGCCGAGATGCGGGCCGCCCGGCGCATGAGAGAGAGCTCGTGGGCATCTTTGACGAGCCGCATCTCGTCCAGGAGGGCCCGCACGTCCTTGAGCTCGGTGGGAGCGGTGACGCCGCTGCGCGCTTTCGCCCGCACCGCGTTCACCCAGCTCACCACCCGAGCGTCCCACGCTGGGTCCTGGCCGAGGGGGTAGAACAGGACCGGCCGATCCGCCAGGATTTCCTCCATCGCCGCGTCCAGCCCGCCAATCGCGTGCGCCTCCTCGAAGCCGAAGGCTTCCCGGGCCCCTTCGGGTCCGTAGCGGAATCCGTCCCACACCTCCTTCTCCGGGTCTTTCTCCCGGCAGAAGAGGATGGACCGGGGCGCGTCCCCGGCAACGAGCACCAGCACCGCCTCGGGCTCGGTGAAACCGGTGAGGTAGTAGAAGTAACTGTCGTAGCGGTAAGGGTAGGCCGTGTCCCGGTTGCGCAGCCGCTCCGGCGCCGTGGGCACGACGGCGACGCCCCGCCCCAGGCGGCGGGCGAGGCGCTCCCGGCGCTCCCGGTAAAGGGAGATTTCTGTCATCGCTTTAACCTCTCGCAGATTGAATGAGCCCCAGAAACTCAGTCCTCGTTCCCGGGCTCGCGGTTCAATGCTTCCAGCGTCAAGGCCCAGCGGTTTTCCAGGGGCTGTAGGGCCTCCACCAACCCCGCCAGCCGACGAATCGCCGAGGCGAGGGCTTGCGCCTCCTCGCCGCCGTCCACTTCCCGGGCTTGCGCTTCCAGTTGAGCTAGGCTCTCCCGCAGCGCCAGCGCGCTCGCTAAGGCGTTTTTCAGCTGCTCCCGGGGGTGCGGGATCCAGGCTCGGTCCGCCCCCAGAGAGCGCAATCGCTCCCCTACCTCCAGTGCCCGCTTGCGCAGTCGGGTTGTGACCCCGAGGCGGGAAGACCTCACGTCGCCGAAGACCGCCAGCTCCATGAGGGTAAGCCACGCCGAACGCGCCTCGGCGAGCCAGGCCCGGTCCAGGGTCACCGTCGCGTATACTTCTTCCGGTCCCATTAATGGAGCGCTCCGGTCGCAAGAGCCCGGGCAAGCGCGAGCCGCTGCGGGGTACCCACGTCCACCCAGCGCCCGGCATGGTGCAGGCCGCCCACTCGCCCCGCCGCCGCGGCTGCCTTGAGACGCGGGCCCAGGGGCACTTTGACGCCGGGGGCGATATCGGCGAAGAACCGGGGCCGGTAAAGCCCGATGCCGCTATAGGTGAACCGGGGCTCTCCCTCGACGAGCACCCGTCCCTGCACCAGGGCGAAATCGCCTTGCGGGCGATGGGGCGGGTTGCCCACCAGCACCAGGCACGCCTCCCATTGGGAGGACAAAACCCGCTCCACGTCCATCAGCCGGGCGAAGTCGAAATCGGTATAGACATCCGCGTTCACCAGTAGGAAAGGCGCCTCCCCCAGCAAGGGTAAGGCCAGGGCGACCCCGCCCGCGGTTTCCAAGGCCTCCGTCTCCCGGGAGTAGGCAATGCGCACCCCGTAGCGAGCACCGACACCCAGCCGTTCTTCGATCTGGGCACCCAAGTGGGCGTGGTTGATCACCACCTCCCGTACGCCGCAGGCGGCCAAGCGCACGAGATGCCACTCGATGAGCGCCCGCCCCCCCACCTCCAGCAGGGCTTTCGGTCGCCGGTCGGTCAGGGGCCGCATGCGCTCTCCCCGTCCCGCCGCCAGGATCATGGCCTTCAAAAGGTATACCCCATGCTGAGAGCGCGCCCTTCCAAGTCGTCCAGAAGCCGAGCGAGAGGCGCAAGCTCCCGATACCGCTGGGCCACTTCTCGGGCGTAGGCTACGAATCGGGGCGTGTCGGCGAGATAGTGGGCCTTGCCGTCCCGATAGCGGATGCGGGCAAAGATACCGAGTACCTTGAGGTGCCGCTGTAGCCCCATCCACTCGAAGGCACGGTAAAAAGCGGAGAAATCGGACTCGACGGGAAGCCCCATGGAGCGCGCCTTCTCCCAATAGCGAATGGTCCAGTCGAGCACCCGCTCCTCGGGCCAGCTCACGAAGGCATCGCGAAACAGGGACACCACATCGTAGGTGATGGGTCCTTCCACCGCGTCCTGGAAGTCCAGCACACCCGGGTTGGGATCGCTCACCATGAGGTTGCGAGGCATGTAGTCCCGGTGCACGTAGACCCGAGGCTGGGCGAGCGCACTGGCGATGAGCAGGCGGAAGATGGTCTCCAACGCCTCCTGCTGGCGCGGCTGCAGAGCCAGCCCCAAGTGCCGTCCCACGTACCACTCGGGAAAGAGCTCCATCTCCCGCCGAAGCAAGGCTTCGTCGTAGGGGGGGAGCACCCCCGGGCGGGTGGCCCGCTGCCACTTGAGCAAGGTCTCCACCGCATCCCGGAACAAGGCGTCGGCGTTGTGGTCGTTGAGCACGTCCAGGTAGGTTTGGCTGCCCAGATCGCTGAGCAGCAGAAAGCCCTGGGCGAGGTCCTGGGCAAGGATGGCGGGGGCGTGCACGCCCGCCTGGCCCAGCAGCTGCGCCACGCGAACGAAAGACTCGCAGGGCTCCTTGTCCGGAGGCGCGTCCATAGCGATCCAGCTCTCTCCGTCCGAGCGGACACGGAAATACCGGCGGAAGCTGGCGTCGCTGGAGGCCGGCTCGAGGTGGAAACGGCGCCCGGCCAAGACTTGCGCGAGCCAGGCCCTCAGTCGTTCGAGTCGCTCCATGGAAGGGTGGAGGGCGATTGCGAATCCGATGGGTTTGTGCGATTTTAGCATCTTGCCTGCCGACAAAATCCCAATAATGCAGATGCTTATGCGGCCGATGGCGGTTGCGGTCGCCTGCCTGTTCGTTCCCACCGTCCACTCCCAACCGATCGGCCTGCCGAAGCTTGCTGTGGACCCGGCCCTGCTTGCACCTGCCGAAGCCCCGCCGCCAGGCGCGCCGTCTCCA
>NZ_DAIRTR010000125.1:0-8413 GCF_036803785.1 Pelomicrobium sp.
ACGTAACCAAGCTCCCCCTCCACGGGCACGCCGCAAGCATGGGCAAGGGCCACCACTTCCCGAGTGCGGGCAGCGTTTTCCCCGAAGGGCAGATGGGAGGCGTCCACCATCACGGCGTTGGCCCCCAGCCGCATCGCCCGGACGACCGATTCCGGCCCCGAGCCATGGTCCAGATGGATGGCCACCGGCACCGTGGCCCGGCGGGCCGCCGCCACCACCGCCGGCATCAAGAGATCGAAGTCGTAGTGCTCGAAGTGGGATTCGGCCAGGGACAAGATCACTGGGGAACGGCTGCGCTCGGCCCCCGAAAGCACCGCTTCCAGGAACTCGAGACCCACCAGATCGAAGGCGCCCACCGCGTAGCGGTGGCGGTAGGCATGAGTCAGCAGATCCGCGAAGTGAACCAGGGGCATCGGCTTACGTTTGCCCAGACAAGACGACCCGCGCCATTTCACCCATCCGTGCTGCAGCTCGCTAAAAAGAAAAGACCCTTCCGCGAAAGCGGCAAGGGTCTAAGTCCAACGGACGTGCGCAGTGGTACAACGAACCGTCAGAGTGGAGGAAAGCCGTTTCTCGCGTCCAGAGACCCGCCTTCATCTTCCGGAACGCGCAGAACAAGCCCAACGTCACTATAGCGGCGCAGACGGGCGGACAACAAATCGATCTTCTTATCGATACGATAAGGCATCTTTACCGGCCCTCCACGCTTCGGCGTGCCAAATCCGCAACAAGTCAGGGTCCACCCAACGTTTGCCGTGGGCGCGACCACGCAGCATCTGCAGCGGCTGTCCCGGTGCACCGAAGCCGCCGATGACCGCCACCGCGCCGGCGAAGTCCTGGCCCAGGGTGTAGTCGTTGACCACGACCAAGGTCGCGAGTCCCGCCTGTTGGCTCGAGCGCAGCCCGTTCTCGGAATCCTCCACCGCCAAGCACGCCTGGGGACCCAGCCCGAGCCGGTCCAGCACCCAGGTATAGATGTCGGGCGCCGGCTTCTTGGCCCCCACCACATCTCCCGCGCCGATCACCTCGAACCAGGCCGGGCCCGCCGGCCCCAGGTTCGCTTCCAGAAGGGCCTGGACGTTGTCCGGCGTCGTGGTGGTGGCGATGGCCAGGCGCAACCCTTCGGCCCGCAACGCTTCCAGCAGCCGCCCCACGCCTGGGCGCAGCGCGATGCGCCCTTGGGCCACCAAATCCGTATAGAGGCGGGTCTTGCGCTGATGCAGCCTCTGGACCAGCTCAGCGAAGTCGGCACGTCGGGCAGTAGCGGAATCGAAGCGCTCGGCGTAGTGCCGGATGCGCTCCTTGCCGCCGGTCACCGACAAGAGCTGGCCGTAGAGCGCCGCGTCCCAGTGCCAGCCCAGTCCCGCCTCGGCAAAAGCGGCGTTGAACGCCACCCGGTGCCCGTCCCGCTCGGTGTCGGCCAAAGTGCCGTCCACATCGAAGATGACCGCCTCCAGGGCCATGGGGATAGGGCCTTAAGCGCTTCGTTCGGGCGCGGCGCTCACTGCCCGGGCGCTTGTGCGCCCTCGCGGAAAATCCGGCTCTGGAGCAGATCCGGCGGCTCGATGGTCATGATCTGCTCCCGGGTAAGGGAACGGCCGCGGCTGGCGAACAGGCGATTTGCCTGGCGTAGCCGAGCCCGGTCGAGGGCGTTGCGGATGGAGCGGGCATTGGCGAAATGGGGCATCTGCATGCGCCGCCGGATATAGTCCTTGAACACTTCTTCCGCTTCGGGGCTCAAGCGGTAATTCTGCTGGCTTAGCATGAGCTTGCCGATAGCAAGCAGTTCCTCGGGCGTGTAGTCCGGGAAGTCGATGTGGTGGGCGATGCGGGAGCGCATGCCTGGATTGCTCTGGAAGAAGCGATCCATCTTCTCCTTGTAGCCAGCGAGGATCACGACCAGATCCTCCCGCTGATTCTCCATCACCTGGAGCAGGATCTCAATGGCTTCTTGGCCGTAGTCCCGCTCGTTCTCCGGCCGGTACAGGTAATACGCTTCGTCGATGAACAACACCCCGCCCATGGCTTTTTTCAGCACTTCCTTGGTCTTGGGGGCAGTGTGGCCGATATACTGGCCCACCAAGTCGTCCCGCGTGACCGCTACCAGGTGTCCCTGGCGCACGTAGCCGAGCCGATGCAGGATGTCAGCCATGCGCAGCGCCACGGTGGTCTTGCCAGTACCCGGGTTGCCGGTGAAGCACATGTGCAGGGTGGGCGTTTCCGAAGTGAGGCTGAGCCGCCGTCGCACCCGATCCACCAGTAGCAAGGCCGCGATCTCGCGGATACGCATCTTGACCGGCGTAAGCCCCACCAACTCCCGGTCGAGCTGATCGAGCACTTCTTGCACGTTGGAGGCGCGAAATTCCGCCTCCAGGTCCACGGCCTCCGGCACTGCCGCCTCGATCGTCTGCCGGACCTCGCTGCTCATGATGATCCCAGCTCCAGAAACGGTTTCAGGCGGGGAATACGAGCCCCGCCTCCACTTCCCGGCGTCTCTGCGTGCCCGCCAGCCGCTCCACTAGCGCCAGCGCGAAGAGCATGGAGGTGCCCGGACCACGGGAGGTGATGACCTCGCCGTCTTCCACCACTGCGTCCTCCACATAACGAACCGGGCCGATGGCCACCTGCTCTTTGAACTTGGGATTGCTGGTGGCCCGTTTGCCCTCCAGATGGCCATAGGCCGCCAGGATGGAGGGAGCGGCGCAGATGGCGGCGATACAGCGGTTTTTGCTCCGCTGCCGCTCCAGCAAGCCCCGCACGCGCTCGTCCTCCCGTAGGTGCTTGACGCCCGGCATGCCTCCCGGCAGCACCACCATGTCGAAGTCCTGGTCCATCACCGCGTCGAGGGGCGCATCCGGATGGAGCACCGTGCCGCGGGAGGCTTTCACCGGCCCTTCCTGCAGGCCCGCCACCACCACTTCGATGCCGCCGCGGCGCAAGACATCGATCACCGTGACCGCCTCCAGTTCCTCGAAACCCTCCGCGAGAGGTAGCAGCACTCGTGGCATGTACGGCTTTTCCTCCTGACAATGATTCCGTCATGGTCCGCCGGCGCGCTGCCGGCAGCGCCGCGCTAGCGGTATCGTTCGCCCTTGGGTTTTTCCGTGGCGTAGGAATGGATGGTGTAACGGATTTTCCGCCCTTCGGCTTCCTGGCGCCACAGATGAAATCCCGGTTCCTCCTTGGGCCGCTGCACGATGAAGGACAGGCGCGGCGTCTCCCAGCCCCGTGTGGAGTCGTAGGCCGTTACCCGGATGTAATGGTCCGGGTAGGCCTTGCGGCAAGCGTTCACCTCGTACATGATGCCCGCCGGGTCCTTGAGGTCGAACATGGGCAACCCCCACATCTCCCAATAGGTGTTGCGGGGATGGGGATCGTCGGTGAATTCCACGTTGATCGCCCAGCCCTGCTTGAGGGCGTACTCGATCTGCTTGCGGATCTGCTCGTCGGTGAGATCGGGCAGAAAAGAAAACGTGCCTTGGGTGAGTCTCATGGCGGCTCCTCGGTTTCAGGCAACGGGGGTCTCGAGCGGCACGAAGTCCGGCGTGTCGGTGGAGGCGTAGTTGAAGGTGATGTCCTTCCACACGTCCAGGGCGGCCCGCAGGGGCTGGCACCACTTGGCTGCCTGCTCCAGGATCTGGGGGCCTTCCTCCCAGATGTTGCGGCCTTCGTTGCGGGCCTGCACCATGGCTTCCAGCGCTACCCGGTTGGCGGTGGCGCCGGCCGCGATTCCCATGGGATGGCCGATGGTGCCGCCGCCGAACTGCAGCACCACATCCTCTCCCAGATAGGTGAGAAGCTGGTGCATCTGGCCGGCATGGATGCCGCCGGAGGCGACCGGCATCACTTTACGCAAACCTGCCCAGTCCTGATCGAAGAAGATGCCGCGAGGCAGGTCGACTGGGTTGTGGGGCTCACGCAGGACGTTGTAGATGCCCTGCACGGTATTGGGGTCGCCTTCCAGCTTGCCCACGATGGTGCCCGCGTGAATGTGATCCACCCCGGCCAGGCGCATCCATTTGGCGATCACGCGGAAAGAGATGCCGTGGTTCTTCTGGCGCGTGTAGGTGCCATGACCTGCCCGGTGCAGGTGCAGGATCATGTCGTTCTTGCGCGCCCACTTGGACATGGATTGGATGGCGGTGTAGCCGATCACCAGGTCGATCATGATGATGACCGAGCCCAGTTCCTTGGCAAATTCCGCACGCTCGTACATGTCTTCCATGGTGGCGGCGGTGACGTTGAGGTAATGGCCCTTCACCTCCCCCGTCTCGGCGCTGGCTCGGTTGACCGCCTCCATGCAATAGAGAAAGCGGTCGCGCCAATGCATGAAGGGTTGGGAGTTGATGTTTTCGTCGTCCTTGGTAAAGTCGAGCCCGCCGCGTAGCGCTTCGTACACCACCCGCCCGTAATTGCGTCCAGAAAGCCCCAACTTGGGCTTGACGGTGGCGCCGAGCAGGGGCCGACCGAACTTGTCTAGCCGCTCCCGCTCCACTACGATCCCCGTGGGCGGTCCATCGAAGGTCTTGACGTAGGCAACGGGGATGCGCATGTCCTCCAACCGCAGGGCCTTCACCGCCTTGAAACCGAACACGTTGCCGATGATGGAAGCGGTCAGGTTGGCGATGGAGCCGGGCTCGAAGAGGTCCAGGTCATAGGCGATATAGGCAAAATACTCGCCCGGGCGGTTGGGCACGGGATCGACCCGGTAGGCCTTCGCCCGGTACATCTCGCAGGCGGTGAGCCGGTCGGTCCACACCACGGTCCAGGTGGCGGTGGAGGATTCCCCCGCCACGGCGGCGGCGGCCTCTTCCGGCTCGACCCCTTCCTGGGGCGTCACGCGAAAGAGGGCGATAACGTCGGTATCCTTGGGCTGGTAGTGGGGTTCCCAGTAGCCCATGACTTTGTAGGGGATTACCCCAGCTTTGTAGCGTTCCTTCGGGTCAGTGATGGTGCCCATGGTTTCCCTCTCGGGCTGAAGGTGAAAGATGGGAGGAAGTGTAGCCTTGGCCAACGATAAGCAAAACTTGTATATTTTAATCGTAATGATAAGCTAGAGCTTAGGTTCCACGAGGCGGAGCTCCCCATGCTGCATGTGACCCTGCGCCAATTGCGGGTGTTCGAATCGGTCGCCCGGCACTTGTCCTTTTCCCGGGCGGCAGAGGAGCTGTTTCTTTCCCAGCCGGCGGTGTCCATGCAGATCAAGCAGCTCGAAAACCAGGTGGGACTGCCCCTCTTCGAGCAGATCGGCAAGAAGATCTACCTCACCGAGGCCGGCAAGGAGCTCTACCACTACAGCCGGGCCGTCGCCCAGCAGCTCTCGGACATGGAACACGCGCTGAACGAGCTGAAGGGCCTGGAACGCGGGCGCCTGGCGATCGCGGTGGTGTCCACCGCCAACTTTTTCGCGCCCCAGCTCCTTGCCCGCTTCGTGCAGCAGCATCCCGGCGTCCAGGTGAGCCTCTCCGTGGTGAACCGGGAGACCGTGTTGCGACAGCTGGCGGAGAACGAGATCGATCTGGCCATCATGGGACTGCCCCCGGAAGGGCTGGACGTGCGCTGGCAGCCGTTCATGGAAAACCCGCTGGTGGTGATTGCGCCCCCTAACCACCCCCTCACCCGGGAAAAGCGCATCCCCATGAAGCGGCTTGCCGAGGAGGTGTTCGTCATCCGCGAGCCCGGCTCAGGCACGCGGGGCGCCATGGAGCGTTTTTTCGCCGAACACCGGGTGCAGCTCAAGACCAGCATGCAGATGGGCACCAACGAGGCGATCAAGCAGGCGGTGCAGGCCGGGATGGGCCTGGGCGTCGTGTCCTACCACACCATCGAGCTGGAGCTGGAAACCAAGCGGCTCAAGGTGCTGGACGTGGTGGGGTTTCCCATCCGGCGCAACTGGTACCTGGTGCACCGGCAACAGAAGCGCCTGTCCAAGGTGGCCGAGGCGTTCCGCGAGTTCCTGCTCAAGCAGGCCGAGCGCCTGATGCAGAGCAAGGCGCCGGAAAAGGTCCACGCCTGAGGAGCGCCTTTGCGTCGACCAGAGCGCGCCCCGGCCTTTTCAGCTCGTTAGCATCTTGGCCGAGCCGCGTTGCGCGCCCCTTTCCTTTGCTTCTTGCAAGAGGACAAGGTTGCAAGACGACCCCCGCACGATGTGCTCCCCCGGACCGGAGCGAGCGTTCAGGCGAAGGAGTGGACACGGGCGGCCGCAGGAGGGCCGCCTTGGCGGATAAAGCGGCCCCTCTGGGAACAGGGAGGAAGCTTCAGCGCACCACCTGTTTCAACTCCCCCTTGGCGTACATCCGGGCCATGGTCTCCAGGGGAATCGGCTTGATGCGGGAGGCCTGCCCCGCGGTGCCGAACGCCTCGAAGCGCGCCTTGCAGATGTCCTTGGCGGCGAGCATGGCCTCCTTCAGGAACTTGCGGATGTCGAACTCGCTTTTGTTCTTGGCCATGGAACGGCGCATGGCGCCGGTCATGGCCAGGCGAATGTCGGTGTCGATGTTGACCTTGCGCACCCCGTGGCGGATGCCCTCCTGGATTTCCTCGACCGGCACGCCGTAGGTCTCCTTCATCTCGCCGCCGTATTCCCGGATCACTTGCAACCACTCCTGAGGCACGCTGCTCGAGCCGTGCATCACCAGGTGGGTATTGGGGATGCGGCGGTGGATTTCCTTGATGCGATCGATGGCCAGAATGTCGCCGGTAGGAGGCCGGGAGAACTTGTAGGCGCCGTGGGAGGTACCGATGGCCACCGCCAAGGCATCCACCTGGGTTTCCCGCACGAACTCGGCCGCCTGTTCCGGGTCGGTAAGAAGCATGTCGTGGGTGAGGGCTCCTTCCGCGCCCGACCCGTCCTCCTTACCGGCGGTCATGGTCTCCAGCGATCCTAGGCAGCCGAGCTCGCCTTCCACCGAGACGCCCACCCAATGGGCCATTTCCACCACCCGACGGGTGACCTCCACGTTGTATTCATAGGAGGCCGGGGTCTTCATGTCCTCCTTGAGGGAGCCATCCATCATGACGCTGGTAAACCCCGAACGGATCGAAGCCTGGCACACGGCGGGGCTCGCCCCGTGATCCTGATGCAACACCACCGGGATGTGGGGATACTGCTCCACCGCAGCCAGCACCATGTGGCGCAGGAACGCCTCCCCCGCGTACTTGCGGGCTCCGGCGGAGGCCTGCATGATGACGGGGCTGTCGGTCTCGTCAGCGGCTTGCATGATGGCCTGGATCTGTTCCAGGTTGTTGATGTTGAATGCCGGCACCCCGTAGCCGTGTTCCGCGGCGTGGTCGAGAAGCTGGCGCAGTGCGATCAGAGCCATGGCAACCTCCTTGTGTGGGAAACGAGAAACACTCAGGCCTTCTTGCGCCGCGGCTTCACCGCGGCCTGGGCAAGGCCCTGGGTGATTCGATACTCGCCCACGCGCACGACCTTTAAAGTATTGGTATGTCCGGCGAGACCCACCGCCTCGCCGATGGTCAAAACGATCAAATCGCCTTCCCGCACCGCCCCGCGCCGCAGCAGCTCGTCCTCCGCCGCCCGCAAGGTCTCCTCCCGGTCCTGGGAGGGCGGATTGAAGCGGATCGGGTGCACGCCCGAGAACAAGGCCATCTTGCGCCGCGTCTCCACCACGGGGGTCAGGCCATAGATCGGCACCCCTGAGTTCATGCGGGACATCCACAAGGCAGTGGAGCCTGACTGGGTGAGCGCCCCGATGGCCTTCGCCTTCAGGTGGTAGGCGGTGAAGAGGGCGGCCATAGCGATGGACTGGTCGATGCGGGTGAACACCTGGTCCATGAAGTCCCGGTCCAGGTGGATTTCCATCTGTTTCTCCGCCTCGATGCATACTCGGCTCATGGTCTCCACCGTCTCCACCGGGTACTGGCCCACGGCCGTCTCGGCGGAGAGCATCACGGCGTCCGTGCCATCTAGCACGGCGTTGGCCACGTCGGACACTTCGGCCCGGGTGGGCACGGGATTGGAGACCATGGACTCCATCATCTGGGTGGCGGTAATGGCCAGGCGGTTGCGGGCGCGGGCCATTTTGATCATGCGCTTCTGCAGCGCCGGCACCACAGCATCGCCGATCTCCACCGCGAGATCTCCCCGCGCCACCATGATGGCATCCGACTCGTCTAGGATCTCGGGCAGGGCGTCGATCGCCTCGGCCCGCTCGATCTTGGCCACCAGCAACGACTTGCCCCCGGCCTCGTGCAGCAACTCCCGGGCTGCCCGCATGTCCTGGCCCGAGCGGGGAAACGAGACCGCCAGGTAATCGGCCTTGAGCGCCACCGCGGTCTTCAAATCCTCCACGTCTTTCTCGGTGAGGGCCGGCGCGGTGAGACCTCCCCCACGGCGGTTGATGCCCTTGTTGTTGGACAGCACCCCCCCGGCGATCACACGGGTGTAGAT